>CAZIGP010000664.1:0-1943 GCA_964538425.1 uncultured Pirellulales bacterium
TTGCCACCAGCCCAATCTGCTCCGTTCCCTTGGGAGATGGGAGGTTGGCCATCGCTGGGGCAAAGGAATATTGGAACGACCGTTCCGGCCGGTTTGAGATGCACCGGATTGATCGTCTGCGACCCGCCTGAACCCAACATCAAGGCTTGGTCGATGTCGATTAAATCGTTGAGATTTTGATCTTCAAGATAAGGCAATAATTTGGCTTGAACCGAAAAGGCCCATTGGCTTTGTTGATTGAGGCCAACTCCCGGCAAGTGCTTTCGAGCACTTTGATGATTGTGCATCGCCAGAGCAATTTGTCGAATGTTGCTCAGGCAATTACTTCTGCGCGAGGCTTCGCGCGCTGCCTGTACGGCGGGCAGTAATAGCGCAATCAGGATGCCGATGATCGCAATCACCACTAAAAGTTCAACGAGTGTAAATGCTTTGTGTCGTCTCATTTGCGCAGAGTCCTTGTGGATGTGAGTAAGGAAAATGAATGGTTGTAGAACTGTCGGTTAAAACATTTTCTACTCACAACAGGGGCACTGCTCTGGCACATACACCGTAAGTGTGGCAGAGTAACTCGTGCGATCGTATCCGTCTCCTTTTTGATCTGGTTCTGCATGATGGACGACGGCCAGCACGACATTGCCTTCTGAAGGCGTGAACGTAGCGCAGCCGTTTTCGTCAGACCAACGTTCGTACTTCTCGTCGAAGCCTTCCGTCAGCACCGAACCGCGTGGAATAAAAGTCACCCGCGCCTTCGGCAGTGGCTTGCCTTGGTAAAGAATGCAAACGCTGATGGGCGTGCCGGGACCTACTGGCGTTATGGGATCAGTCTTGGCAACCAATTCCAAAGGGTGCCCTAAAGGTTTGTCGAATCCCGAATTATTAGCCGGCACTTTGTCGAGACTTTTACTGGCGATGAAATAGGTCTTTCCACTTTTAATTGCTCTCGTCGTTTTGTGGAGCGTATTCAGCGTGTGCGCGACCGTATACATTCCCGGTTTCGCGGGGACAAATTTAGCCGTCCAGTAGCCTTCTTTGGGAGCATAGCCGGTATCGACGACATGCTCTTTCAGATCGACGTTTTGGCCTTCGGGGGTGATGACTGCCAGGGTGCATTTCTCGATGTCGATTTTGCTGGCTAGTTTGAAATCTCGATGGCCGTTGCCATGATTTCCTAGTTTGAGATCGACATGGACTGCGTCATCGACGCGAACGAGATTGGTGTTGGTTTCTACCCACGTATCGTGAGCAACTACTCGACTACTGAAAAGCAAAAGTAAAACGATCAATGCAGTGCGCATATTCTGACACTCCTTAGTGTGCATAGAGTACGGAACGGCGCAGCACAAAGGGTAAATAACCTTCTGCTACGACGAACCATGAATGACGAAAGTGAGATTACGTCACTAAGGAACGCGGGGGTGGAACCGGCGGTGGAAAAGAGACGCCGCTACCATGATCATCTGCAACGATTGCTCGGCTAACCATTGGCAAATCGAAAGTGTAAGCCGGAACGTTTAGCGGAATGGCAATGCCGCTGGCGTGCATCATATCGCTCGCGCCGCCACAGCGGAGCGCCTGCAATAGAATGATCGAATGATTTGCTACCGGGCGCGGTTTGGTTTCGCTTTTGGGCTTTGGTTTTTGACAACAACAGCAAGATGTTTTGGAAACGGTATCTTTTTCAGCACAGCAGGATGTGGCCGTTTCTGCTTCGACTTGAGCCACGATGTGGGCCGGCGGAGTGACGTTGTGTTTTCGCGCCCAGGCAATGCGCTCGGTAAGCGAATGACAACAGCAATTATTCCAGCACTGCGCTGCATTTCGGCAGCCGCAGGGGGAATTCATACAAGGGAATGGTTTCGACAGGTCTTTTTCAGCAATCGCGGAAATTGGGAGTGAGATTGGAATTCCGCTAACGATCAAGAGATAGGCGCAAAGCGAAATCC
>CAZIGP010000664.1:1953-3297 GCA_964538425.1 uncultured Pirellulales bacterium
CCCGCCTTTTTGACATCATCCACCGGCACATTGACCATGCTTTTGGTTTCCAGCATCGGTAACGGCGCTTACGCATGGCAAATCGAAGCGATCTTTTCCGCGGTGAAAAGACCTAAATATAGTCGCCTGATTTGACGCCAGCAACCAAGGTGGATTGCCGGCCGTTAGTCGAAATTGCGCCTGCAATGCAGCCGAGATAGATCATTGAATCAATGTTGACGGAGTTTGACAGATTTTAAAGAGCAGGGCATTGACTTCGTTCGTTCTTGCTCGTATTTTGGCTATCTAAAAGATGATTTTTATAACTCAAAATTATTATTGCGGTCATCAAAAATGAGTGTTTTTAAGCAGCCGGTTATTTTGGGAAAAATAACAAGAAACTCCGTGAATTTCCGTCGGATCGGACACTGGCAGCGATTGGCTTTTACCCTCGTCGAACTTTTGGTGGTGATTGCCATCATCGGCATTTTGATTGCCTTGTTGCTGCCGGCGGTGCAGGCCGCGCGTGAAGCATCTCGTCGCGCCAAATGCTTGAATAATCTGAAACAGCTTGGGTTGGCGATCCACAATTTCGAGAGTGGCCACAAGTTTGTGCAACCTTCATCGACCGAGTTCGGGTCCAACGGCGACATCCAAGGGATGCCTCGAAGTTGGGTGCTGTCGATCCTGCCTTATCTGGAAGAACGGGCATTGGGTGAGGCTTACGATTTCAACAAGGAATGGTATGCGCCAGAAAACCGTGAAGTGGTGAACAAGCCAATTTCTGCAATGTCTTGCCCTTCTACACCCGGCGACTATCCACGCATGATGTCGGGAAGCCGCGCATCGGTAGACAATCCGAATACATCGGCGAACGAAGGGGGAACGACGCATGCTTGGCAAGCCGCTTGCGGTGACTATGGCGCAGTGGAAGGTCTCGATAGTCTGGTGAAAGTGTTTATGAATGTGCCAGCCGAGCGTATCGTTCGTGGTTTCTTTCGTGATCGATGGAAGACTAAGTTCAAGGAAATCACTGATGGCTTGTCGCAAACGATGATGACTTGGGAAGTGGCGGGCAAGCCAGAGTATTGGTTGATGGGAAAGAAGCAACCACTGCGACTCGATGAAACACACCCCAACATCAACACCGGGAGCGGCACCTTTATTCCACAGTGGGATGGAGGACCGTGGGCAGCACGATCTTTCAAGGGACAGCCTCGTGGACATAACTTTGACGGTACAGCGCCTGGCCCTTGTGCCGTCAATTGCACGAACTATCGCGGTTTATATGCTTTTCATCCCGGAACCGCCAATGGTGGATGTGGTGATGGTTCGGTAAAAGCCCTTACTGAAACATTAGATAGT
>CAZIGP010000665.1:0-3295 GCA_964538425.1 uncultured Pirellulales bacterium
GACACTGAATCTGATCTTGGAAGCTGCGAAACGGCCAACGTGCGTGCTCAAAAATCCAGAATCGATTAGCGACTGGCAACTCCGAAACGAAGATCGACTCGTCGACTTGGTTATTACCAGCGGCAGGCGCCTTGAATTGGAAGGGAAGCTATCCGAGGCCATGGATCGTTATCTTCTCGCACTAAAAGTTATTTCGCAATGGAACGATCATCATACGCCAAGTTATCCGATGCTTCCTAAGAGCCAGCAGCAGATCGTGTTCGAGGAGTTAACCGAGTGGGCGGCGACCACGGAACAAACATCAAAGCAGATTCTTGTAGCCGTCAAGCATGTGCAAGAATTGAATGATAAATTCATGAGGTTCGAGGATGGATCGAAATCACTTTATGTAGTGGCACGGCGATTTCTATCCGGAGACGAGACGGCGGCGTTTCTCTTCTTGATATCAAGCGGTAAAGGCAAGGTCGAACTCAAGGATAGCCGTCTATGGAGCACCTTAATGCCTTGGGAGAATGACCGGGCCTTACGGATGTTGAACGTGCTCACAAGCGCGGCACTCGGACGGCTTCATCGAATGCAGGAAATCTTACGTAAGCAAGACGACAAAGCGCAGTTAAAAAAACAGTTGGGGAATTTGGCTTTGGCGAGATCAGACGAAGGACCGGTCGGCGTCAATGATGTCTTGCCACTCTATTACCAATCCCCGCAAGATTACTTCGAAGGTCGTTACACTGGCTGGTACAGTCGGTCAAGCATGCAAAGGTCTGAATGGATGGCGACAACAAATCCCGATTTGGCAGTTGTTGGAAGCTGGGGAATCGAAGCGGCTCAGAAGCTCGCGCGATTCGAGACCCAGCGCCGCGCCACAATACTTATCCTGGCGATCGAAGCATTTCGATTAGATCACGATGCGCTGCCACAATCGCTTTCGGAGCTCGTCGGCTCCTATCTTGACGAGCTGCCGCTCGATCCATACTCGGGAAAAGAATTTGTTTACCTGCCGGAGGGGTTACCCCAGCCGGCCGATGCGATGGAAGCCGACGCATTTCGCGATCGCAAAGTTGCCTTTGGAAAGCCCGGAATTTGGAGTATAGGTCCAGAATTGACAATCTCCTACTGGCAACAAGGAGATCAGAAAGATGATGTGACGAAAAAAGTAATCTCCGGCGGTCAAGTTCCCTTTTATATTTACCGCCTGCCTGGTCGCGAGGGCCAACGACTGCCAACTTCAGAAGCCTTATCCCGTGGCATATGGTTTCCCATCCCTGAACGAAAGTAAAACTTAGTAAGCAGCACCGTGTACTGGGAACTTTTGATTTGTTAGCAGCGTCGAAACATGGTTAGTTTATTTTGTTTTATGGTACGAGTAAGCTAACAATAAGAATTCCGAATCTCCGTGGCTAATAGATAATTTTCTCACCGACTGCTATGCGGCAAATTTTCTGGTTACTGTTGGCGATTCTGCAGATTGGTTTTTGTTTGCTTGCCAATCGCTTGCAGGCTGCGGAAGGGTTTATGGTACAGGTGATCGCGGATCAGGCGGAGATCAAGCTTGGCGATGTCGTGTTGGCCTCGGTTCCTCAAGGCACCAGGCTGTGGGTTGTTGACGTGAAGAATCGTCAATGGGCGAAAGTCAAAGTGCCTGGCAAGGAAGAAAAAGGTTGGCTGTATTACAACTACATCCAGAAGGTTCGACTGACGGAGGACCAGGAAGCGAGCATGGACGAAGCTTATGCTCACAACAAACGTTCTCAGGAATTCGAGAAACTTCAAAAGTTTGAGTCGGCAGAGGCTGAGCTACGACAATGCTTGGCCATTTTTCGCGAGGTAAACGGGACCGATCATCCATACGTTGCCGACGCGCTTAATAATCTCGGCTTATTGGCGAAAGATCGAGGTAATTATGCCACGGCACAAAAGTACCATGACGAGGCGCTTGCCATTCGTCGCCGCACGCTGGGCAACGAACATATCGATACCTCCGCATCGCTCAATAATCTTGGCAATGTACTCGCGGATTTAGGCGAACATACGGCGGCACGAAAACTTTATGAGGATGCACTGGTTATCAAGCGCAAAATATTGGGCAATGAGCATCCAGAAACGGCCGATACGCTGAACAATCTAGGGGTTGTCGTGAGTGAACTTGGAGACAACACCTCTGCCATGAAATATTACGAAGAGGCGCTCGCCATCCGCCGCAGGACATGTGGCAACGATCATATCGACACGGCCATGTCGCTCAACAATTTGGGCATCAAAGCGTACGACTCAAGCGATTACAACGCCGCAAAACGATATTGCGAAGAAGCACTGGCAATTTATCGCAAAACGCTCGGCAGTCAGCACATTACGACGGCTGCAGTGCTCAATAATTTGGCGCTCACAGTCAGTGATTTGGGCGATTATTCCACCGCCAGAAAGTATTACGATGAGGCGCTGGCCATCCGCCGTAAGGTGCTGGGCAACGAACATCTGCACACTGCCGAAACGCTCAACAACCTAGGCAATTTATTGGAAAACTTGGGAGATTACCGTGCCGCAGAGAACTGTTATGAAGAATCGCTGGCCATTAAACGCAAAGTTCTTGGCAACGAACACGCGAACACGGCTGATACCCTCAGCAATTTAGGATCGTTGGTCATGAACGTAGGCGATTTTACAGCAGCACAAAAGTATTACGACGAGGTACTCGCGATCCGCCGAAAAATATCTGGAAATACTCATCAGGATACGGCCGACATACTTCACAACTTGGGCATGCTTGCTGAAGCTAAAGAAGACTATACCGCCGCACAAAAATATTATAACGAGGCGCTCGCGATTCGCCGGAAGGTGCTGGGGAATGAGCATCTCGACACGGCCCGCACGCTAAACAATTTGGGGGTTTTGTTTCAAAATTGCCGCGATTTCGATGCGGCTAAAAAAAATTACGAAGAGGCAATTCATATTTTGCGAAAAGTGTTTGGCAGCGAACACCCCCAGATTGCACGCATGTTGAATAACTTTGCTTGGTTGGAGCTGTACAAAGACAATATCTTGCAAGCGGCTGATTATTTGCAACAAAGCCGCCGCATGATTCGTTCGCACGAATTGCGGGTTTTGCCAGCTCTTTCACAACAAGAGCAGTTGCACTTTTTAAAAAACAATCACAAAGCCGATTGGACCCACAGCCTTTCTTTGGGATTGCAGGAACTCCATAACGCAAAAATTGCCGAGCTTTCGGCCGGCTGGTTGATCAACGGAAAGGCCATGGGAGAGGAATCTCTTGCGGAAAGGTCGTTATTGAACCGCG
>CAZIGP010000666.1:0-3287 GCA_964538425.1 uncultured Pirellulales bacterium
CGATCCCAACACCTCGGCAGCAAGCGAAAAAGAAGATCACTGGGCTTTTAATGCCGTCCAGCGTCCGGCACCTCCGGAGCTCGAGCAGCAAAGCTGGACAAGAAATCCTATCGATCAATTCGTGCTACAGCGACTGGAACAAGAGCAACTCGCTCCTTCACCCTCCGCAGATCCTGCGACGCTCATTCGCCGAGTCACTTTGGATCTGATCGGCCTCACGCCGACTCCAGCCGAAGTCGAAGAATTTATTAAAGATACGCAATCCGATGCTTATGAACGACTGGTGGATCGGCTACTCGCCTCGCCGCATTACGGAGAGCGATGGGCGCGACATTGGCTGGACCTTGCTCACTATGCAGACACCGATGGCTATTTAGTCGATCAATCGCGCCCTTTCGCTTGGCGATACCGCGATTGGTTGATTAAGGCCTTAAATGCCGATACTCCTTTCGATCAATTCACAACCGCTCAATTGGCCGGCGATTTGTTACCAGAAGCAACGGTCGATCAGAAAATTGCGACGGGCTTCTTGCGGAGCACACTTTCCAATCGTGAGGGAGGCGCTGACCTGGAAGAATTCCGTGTGGAACAAATTGTGGACCGTACCCAAACCATTGGCACCGTCTGGTTGGGGCTTACGGTCGGATGCGCTCGCTGCCACGATCACAAATATGATCCAATCACGCAGGAAGAGTTCTATCAACTCTACGCTTTTTTCAATGATACCGATGAAGTGAACATCGATGCTCCTTTGCCAGGTGAATGGGAGCCACATGCAGCAAAGCTCGCTGAATACCAACGCCAACGACGCGAGCTGCTCAAGCCGGTGCAAGCCGAGGTTGCTGAACTGCAAGCAAAGTGGGAAGCAAAACTGCTGGCTGCAGTCGCCTCTCCAGGGACCGATCCTGCTTGGGATCGGAAGTGGGAATTGCTGGGCTTAGTTTGGGGAGGAGAGAATCAAGGTGAAGGACAACTGGAAGGGACGCAAATCGTCCTGACAGAACCGATCCGTCGAACCCAAGCTCAACAAGACCGCCTCCTCGATTTCTTTTTAGAATATGGCCAAATTATCAATCCCGAGCGGTTTGATCAACTGAAGCTAGCAGACGTCCAAAAGCAGCTTGTGCAGCTAAAGAAAGACTTGCCCAAACTGACTCGGGCGCCAACGATCCGTCAGACCCTTCATCCTCGTCAAGCGCACATCCATATTCGTGGCGACTTTCGTCGCCAGGGTCCGGAAGTAATCCCTGGAACGCCGGCCATTTTACCCGCCGTCCACGATCGATCGAAAATCGACCGACTGACACTCGCGCATTGGCTCGTGTCTCCCGAAAACCCTTTGACAGCGCGCGTCGTTGTCAATCGTTTCTGGCAAGAATTCTTTGGACGAGGAATCGTCGTCACCTCCGATAACTTCGGCACCCAAGGCGAACAACCGAGTCACCCTGAATTGCTGGATTGGCTAGCCAGTGAATTTCAACGGAACGGTTGGAGCATGAAAACGATGCATCGACTGATCGTCACTTCGGCGACCTACCGTCAATCCTCACGGATGCGGCCAGAACTAACCGATCGAGATCCGAACAATGTTTTGCTGGCTCGTCAAATACCGCTCCGCTTGTCGGCCGATCAGGTACGTGATGCCACACTGGCCGCCGCGGGGCTGTTGAATCTTGCAGTCGGCGGTCCGAGCGTTTTTCCCCCTCAACCAGAAGCCGTCGCCAAGGAAGGTTTTAGCAATAAGTGGCAAGCCAGCGAGGGAGCTAATCGCTATCGCCGTGGGCTCTACACGTTCATGCAGCGATTATCTCCCTTTGCTCAAGCCGTTAACTTCGATGCCCCTTCGATGAGCCGAAGTTGCACCCGCCGTGAACGGTCCAATACCCCTCTTCAAGCTTTGACCCTGCTCAATGATCCGGTGTTCTTCGAAGCGGCGCAAAAATTTGCCGTCCACGTGCTGCAAGAGTCTCAGGGCAGTCTTAGCGATCGTCTCGAATACGCATTTCAATTAGCGTTATCCCGTCCGCCTCATGCCGAGGAAAAAGATCGGCTGATGAACTACTACCACGAACAGCGTGCCATTTTACAACAGGAAGCCAAGGCGATTGCACAGTTGTTTCCCCAGGACATGGCCGGAGTTCAGCCCATCGAGGGGGCTGCATGGACGTGTGTTTGCAGTGTGCTATTAAACCTGCATGAATTTATTACGCGGGAGTAAGGCCCATAATCGTGACAAGCGAACAATTCTTTCAAAAGCGTCGTGCATTCTTGCAGCATACAGCCTGTGGGCTGGGAACGATTGCACTTTCGCAACTGCTCGGTTCCGACAATCGCGCGCTAGCATCAGAGCCATCCCTTGATCCGCTTGAGCCCCGGGCGACACATTTTCCGGCAAAAGCCAAGAATGTCATTTTTCTGTTTATGTCGGGTGGTCCTAGTCAGCTCGATTTATTCGATCCCAAGCCGGTGCTTAACAAACTGCATGGAGAGCATATTCCGGAATCGTACCTTGCTACGCTGGACGACAAGCTAATCAAAAATTCGGCCAGGGCGATGGCTAGCCCGCGCACGTTTAAAAAGTTCGGCCAATGTGGCATGGAATTCTCCGACTTACTACCCCAGCTTGGCACCTGTGCCGATGAACTGTGCATGGTCCGCTCGATGTTCACAAGCACAAGCAATCACGATCCAGGCCAACTGCTGATGAATTGCGGCACGACGCTGTTTGGTCATCCGTCGATGGGTTCCTGGGTCACCTACGGGTTGGGGAGCGAATCACAGAATCTCCCCGGTTTTGTCGTGATGCTTTCAGACTCCGGCATGGGAGTCGATGCGGGTTCCGCTTTGTGGAGCAATGGCTTCATGCCGTCGAACTATCGCGGTGTTACCTTTCGCAGCAAGGGAGACCCGATTTTGCATTTAGGCAATCCCTCGGGTGTCAGCGCTGCGACTCAACGCGCGCGGTTAACGGCCATTGCCGAGTTGAATCGTGTGCATCAGCGCGAGATCCAAGATCGAGAACTGGATTCGCGTATCTCCGCTTACGAATTGGCGTACCGAATGCAATCCGCCGCACCCGAGCTAATTGATTTTTCCGATGAATCTGCGGCGACGTTGGAGGAGTATGGCATTCACCAAGAAACAACGCGCGCCTTTGGTTCCAACTGTTTGCTGGCGCGCCGCATGGTGGAACGTGGCGTGCGGTTTGTGCAACTCTATCATTCCACCTGGGATGACCACGCCGAATTGAATCATAAGCTCAAAACCAACACCGGCATGATCGATCG
>CAZIGP010000667.1:0-3286 GCA_964538425.1 uncultured Pirellulales bacterium
GTGATGCTTTCTCATTATGGCAAAAGCCATTATTCAGTAGGTACCGGAGACAACGGCCCACTCACCCCGCGCGGCGTCGAAATGCTTAAAGAATTTGAGCGGATTGGCATGATTCTTGACGTAACGCACCTGTCGGATCAAAGCTTTTTTGAAGCTCTTCAACAATTTAACGGACCAGTCATTGCCAGCCATAACAACTGCCGTGCACTGGTACCACGAGACCGGCAGTTCTCCGACGAACAAATTAAATTGTTGATCGAACGTGGCGGTGTTATTGGTGTCGCCCTTGATGCCTGGATGTTGAAACCTGGTTGGGTTGTCGGTCAAACCCAGCCTGACGGATTGTTGCTTACTTCCGTCGTTGATCACATTGACCATATTTGCGAACTGGCGGGTAATACCGATCACGTTGCCATCGGCAGCGATTTGGACGGCGGTTATGGCACAGAACAAACTCCTAGCGATTTTAAAACAATCGCCGATTTGCAGAAGTTGGAAGGTTTGTTGGCACAAAGAAACTATACTAGTGCCGATATCGATAAAATTTTCCACGGCAATTGGTTGGGATTTTTCCGTCGTTGGTTGCCGAAATAAAACTGTTTAATTCAACTTATCAGACTTTCCAGCTTATCAGACTTTACCTGGCGAGCGACTTCTCGCCTTCGATATTTAATGGCTATCGCATCAAAACTTGCTGGTGTATTACCCGTTTTTCAAACGCCGTACCACGACGATGAATCGATCGATTGGGAAACACTCGATCGCGAGCTGAATTGGCTGCTGGAACGTGGCGCCAACGGCGTGGTGATGGCAATGGTTTCCGAGATACTGCGTCTTACCCATGACGAACGTCAGCAAATGGCGGAAAGAGTTTGCAAAACCATTGGAGGGCGCGGTTCCGTCGTAATTAGTGTGGGGGCTGAAAGTACGCACGTGGCTGTATTATTAGCACGCCATGCCGAACAAGTGGGTGCCACGGCTGTGATGGCGATCCCGCCAGTGTCCATCGCCGCAGGCGCTGCAGAGCTTTCGGTTTATTATCGTCGCATCATCGATGCGATAAAAATTCCAGTCATCGTGCAAGATGCCAGCGGCTATGTCGGTCGCGCCATGACGATTGGGTTTCAGGCCGACTTACTCAAAGAATATGGCTCTGAAAAAGTGTGGTTTAAACCCGAAGCTACACCGATTGGTCCGAATCTTTCTGCGCTGCGCGATGGAACGAATGGTAAAGCCAAAGTTTTCGAAGGAACAGGCGGTATTGCGCTGGTCGATAGCTATCGACGCGGCATTGTGGGGACGATGCCTGGTGCAGACTTAATCGACGGTTTGGTCGCACTGTGGAAAGCACTTGAACAAAAAAATGAAAAGCGAATTTATCAATTGTCGCTGCCCATCAGTTCGCTGGTTTCTTTACAACAGGGCCTGGATGGTTTTCTGGCAATTGAAAAACATTTGCTGCAAAAACAAGGCATCTTCCGAAACAAGGTAGTCCGTGGCCCTGTCGCGTACCGTCTTGATGAAGAGACGCGGCAAGAAGTTGATCGCCTGTTCAATCTGATGATGCAGGCTGTTGCATGATCGGCGCTATGCCGCAGGGTTGTATTGCACTGATGTATTGCCTAGGGAAGTTACGTCAATTTTTCCATGCGGGCAACGAAGACTGAATAGCCCAAAGATTTCTTGTTGCGTTAATCCTAGTGCGCGAGGAACGGCTGTGTCAGAAAATATCGTGTCAAACAATTCGCGTTTTTCATTCAGCACTTGATTGATGCGTTCCTCAATTGTGCTAAGAGTTAGAAACCTTGTGACTGTCACTGGGCCGGCGACACCGATACGATGGGCGCGGTTGATTGCTTGATCCTCAACGGCTGGATTCCACCAGCGGTCAAAGAGGAAAACATAGCCACAGAATTGCAAATTTAGGCCTACCCCGCCGGCGCCATAGCTCATCAATAGCACATGATGCTTACGATCGGCACGAAACTGTTCGATGACCGCATCGCGACGGTTTGGCGGAATTTGACCGTGATACTCGAGTGGATGAAACTGCCGCAACTCGTTAGCCAACCGTTCCAAAGTGGAAACCCATTGGCTAAAGACAATCGCTTTTTGTCCGCTAGCGGCCACCTCGTCGAGATCTGCGACCAAGCGGTCTAACTTTGCACTTGCACCCGTGGCGGGATCAAAGTTGCAAATTTGCTTCAGCCGCAGCACGAGTTCAAACACATGCTGGATCGTGGCTTTGTCACCCATCTCGGTCAGCCGCAACACACCTTCGTCTTCTGCTAGTGAATAAGTTTCGCGTTGCTCGGAGGTCAGCTCGAGCTCAGCATCACGGAATAGCTTCGGTGGCAGATCCGTGAGGACCTTGTCTTTGGTGCGACGCAAAATGTAATCGGCAGCAGCTCGCCCCATTGCGCGCGGTTTCATGTGCTGGTTGAGATAGCCTGGTGAGACAAACTCGAATATACCGAGCAAGTCGTCGGCGGAATTTTCGATCGGAGTTCCGGTGAGTGCCCAACTGCGGCGGCGAGAGAGTGAGCAAACAACTTGACTGGTCGTGTTGTTGCTGTTTTTGATCCGCTGAGCTTCGTCAAGCAGGACTAAATCAAACTTTAATCGTTCGTCGAGCACAAAATTGGCATCGCGGCATAAGGCTTCGTAATTGGCGATTTTGAGAGGGGCATCGGTCAACCGCCATTGCCAAGCACGGCGATTCGGATCGCCTTCGATGACTACCATGGGCAGTTCTGGCGCCCATTGAGCAAACTCACGCTGCCAATTCGTCACTAACGACTTGGGACACACCAGCAATACGTTCTGAACTTCACCTGCATGGAGCAACATTCGCACCGCGGTGATGGCTTGCATAGTTTTTCCAAGTCCCATTTCGTCAGCCAATACTGCCGAAACTCGCGGGTATAAAAAGGCCACGCCTTGCAATTGATACGGAAACGGGTGATGGGGAAAGTCTAGCGATTCGCGTGCAATTAAAGCTTCTAAAGGTGGTTGCAATGCATACCACAAGCGATCTTCCAGCTTCACAACGTCAACCGGTGATTTCAATCGAGTTGTTGTTTTAGGACCAGCATTATGTCTATCTTGCTTGATGCTATTTGAGTTGAGTATTGTCTGTTTGTTTGCCGGCTGGGCAGGCTTACTCGGAGCTTGAAACTGATACGTTTGTACCTTTGGCGCAACGGATTGAATAGGAAAAGAAAGTACTCTCTGTGAAGTGAGATGAATGGGCGAAAAATCGAGAAGGTGAAGGCACGGTTCAACC
>CAZIGP010000668.1:0-3281 GCA_964538425.1 uncultured Pirellulales bacterium
GCAGTCGGCAAAAGGCGGAAAACTCGAGCCGGCACTCATCGAGCGCCTCGCCGACTTATGGAAACTGTTCGTCCTACAAGAACTGCGCGATTCGTTGACCAATAACCAATATCAACAATTAATCCTGATCCCCGACGGAGCATTATCAACGGTCCCCTGGGAAACTCTGATCGTCCAGCAAGGCGACGAACCCGTTTATTTTCTCGATCAAGGGCCACCCATCGCCGTCGGAGCATCAGCGACGCTGCTTTACAACTTGCAGCAGCGCGAGCCGGCGAAAGACTTCAACGTCGAGCAACCGGTCCTCAGCATCAGCGACCCAATCTACGCCAGCCGCGCACAGAATTCCGACCGCGATCCACTCGCAACCACCACCCCGCGCGCCCGCTACGCTTCGACGCGCGGGGCGCTAACATCGCTTCCCTACACGGGCTGGGAAACAGGCTGGCTTGCCGAGCAATTCAATTCCGCTGGCCTCAAAACCGGCAAACTGATGCGCGACCATGCAACAGAAGCCGCCGTGCGCACCTATGTGCCAAAACGGCAAATCGTCCATCTTGCCTGTCACGGCCTAACCGACCAGACACACGGAAACTTGTTCGGCGCACTCGCCCTAACACCAGGCGCGGCAGCTTCACAAGATCCAGCCGACGATGGTTTCCTGACGCTCGCCGAAATATACGGTCTCGATTTAAAAGGTTGCGAACTAGCGATTTTGAGCGCCTGCGAAACCAACCTTGGCCCGCAGCAGCAAGGCGAAGGAGCGTTCGCTCTATCGCGCGGGTTTTTAGTCGCCGGCGCGCGTCGCGTCGTGGCAAGCAACTGGCTCGTCGATGATGAATCGTCAGCCAGTTTGGTCAGCGCGTTTTGCTCGGTCCTTGCCAAACAACGCCGCGGTGAGCAACCGCCGAATCATGCCGAAGCACTCCAAACCGCCAAACGCTGGCTTCGCAAGCAAGACAAATGGAAGCATCCATACTACTGGGGTGCATTCGTCTTGGTAGGACCAAGTTAACACCGTCCAAAACCAGGTCTTGTTGCTGCTCTCAGCATCATCATCAGACGAACTATCGCAGCGGATTAAACGCTTTCGGTGGGTTGTAGCGGTTAAAGCGATATCCGGCTGATCTCTGAGATTTCATCCGAAACCTTCTGGCTGTAAGAGGTTATCGCCAGAAGAGATTTTCTTATGTGGCGTCAAAGCATCATTCTTGCAATGACCTAAGTTTCTGATAACCACCATGATTGATTTTTTCAAACACCTGTTCGACACCTCTGGCTTTCCAGCACGCTGGCATTGCGGCACTTGGAGTTCGCGTGATGGCTGGATCTACATCATTTCCAGTATCGGAATCTGGTCCGCTTATGTCGCCATTCCGATCGTATTGTCCTATTTCATTCTGCGGAAAAAACAGTTGCCCTTCCGCGGCGTGTTTGTCTTGTTTGGCGTTTTCATCCTTGCGTGTGGAACGACTCACCTCATGGATGCGGTCATTTTTTGGTGGCCGGCATATCGGTTATCCGGGTTGATCTTAATGGTCACTGCCATCGTTTCGTGGATCACGGTGATCGCGCTAATTCCCATTACTCCAAAAGTGCTCGCCATGCGAAGCCCCGAAGAGCTGGAGGGCGAAATCACTGAGCATAAAAAGACAACGGCCGAGCTAGACGCCACGAACCGCAGGCTACGAGCCGCAGAACGAATGAAATCCGAGTTTGTCGCCAATGTCAGCCACGAAATTCGTAAGCCGATGAATGGCGTGATTGGCATGACCGATCTCGCCTTGGAAACCGATCTCACCGCCGAGCAGCGCGAGTACTTAGAAACAATCAAACTTTCGGCGCAATCCTTAACAACGGTCATCAACGATATTTTGGACTTTTCCAAGATCGAAGCTGGCAAACTTGACCTGGAGTTCGTCGACTTCCAATTGCGACAAACAATTGCCGAGACACTCAGGCCGCTAGCTGCCCGAGCCAAGGCAAAAGGGCTGCAACTAGATTGCAACGTTGCCGCCAAGGTTCCAGATGGCCTACTCGGCGACCCTACTCGCTTGCGGCAAATCCTGGTGAATCTCGTCGGCAATGCGATCAAATTCACCGAATACGGGCGCGTGGTCTTGAATGTTACAACCAGCGAAAACCGATTGGAAAGTAGCGACCATAAACTGGTAAATCTGCAATTCGCGGTTATTGACACTGGCATCGGCATCCCGCGCGAACGTCAGCGCAACGTGTTTGAAGCCTTCGCACAAGCGGATGATGCCACGACGCGTCGCTTCGGCGGCACAGGATTAGGGCTGTCGATCTGCAAAAAGCTCGTCGAACTTATGGGCGGGACGATTGGCCTCGATAGCGCGGCTGGCTGCGGATCGACATTTCATTTCACCTTGCCGATTCGGCAGTCTTCAACTAGTCAGAAACCTATGTTAAACGAACCAGAGGAAGAGCCACGGCTTGCACCCATGCACATCTTGTTGGCAGAGGATCATCCGGTCAATCAACGATTGGTTCAGCGCATCCTTGATAAGCGCGGGCATTCGGTTGTCACCGTCGACAATGGTCAAAAAGCTCTGGAAAAAATTGCTGAGAAAGATTTCGATTTGGTGCTGATGGACATTCACATGCCCATTCTAGACGGAATGGAAGCCATGCGCGAAATTCGCAATCGCGAGCTACTAACCGGCAATCATCTACCGATCGCAGCACTGACAGCCAGTGCCATGAAAGGCGATCGAGAAAACTTAATTGCAGCCGGCTTCGACGACTACCTTGCAAAACCGATTACCGCCCAACAATTGGTTGCGGTTATGGCTAGCGTGTCGCGTCAATGCTCGGCATCGTCAAAATCTTAGCTTGCTTATTCTTTCTTCTTCCAAGAGCCTTGCCCCTTTATCGAATCGGTGGCAGCAAATAAATGCCTGGCACAAAGGCAGGCCAATCGATGATGGCCATCGCATTGGAGAATTCGGATGTGTTGCCATCCGCATCGGTCGCAGTCGTGGTAATATAGCCCGCGCCGACAGGCGGAACTTTACCGAGATACTCGAAGTAGGCAACGCCAGAGGAGTCGGTCGTTACTTTCAATGAGCCGAGCAAGTAGCGGCCCGAAGGATTATCGGTGTAGTTGGCAAAGAATTCAAGAATAAACCTTGAGTTCGCCGTGCTGGTGAGCACTCCAGTAACGCTGATGCCCACAGGAATACCTGGCGGAGGCGTTTGAGGTTCGAGCGAATCGCTACTCACAGGCGGATCGACCGAGATCAGGTGAGCATCGGTCA
>CAZIGP010000669.1:0-3280 GCA_964538425.1 uncultured Pirellulales bacterium
AATTCGCCTGACGCCACCACACATAGGCTCCAAGCACAAAAGCCACGACCGCTATAACAATAAAAAGCGTGCTAAGGCGGAATTGGAATCCAGGTTGTGAAGCATCATTAAGCGAAGGCGCTGTCATGATAATTACCCACGAAAAAATATAGACCTAACATAATAGTTTGTTTGAGTAAGCAGACCTTCACAGTTGCACTTCCCGCGGCTGCCTATCGGGCGACATTTTCGCCGCCACCGTCACTGCGTAAGAATGCCCCCTGCCCACCCACATTCAAATTCTCGAGCACGATCTGTGCCGCTCGCCCATCGGGTCCGATCGTGAATGTTACCGCGCTCAGTCCACCGGCCATTTCTCCCACAGGCTGATACAAAAACGTATCACGATCGAAATGCCGCAGTTCGAACGTCAGCGGCTTGGCGCCAATTTGCATCCTGAGCGAATTTTTTTGATCGACGATTTGCAGCTTGCCGTAATAATCGTTGGAATACTTGCCGGTGTAGGCAAAATTCGCGAGCGCCGCCGTAGTTTTGGCCGGCGGCTTACGATAATCAACTTCCTGCCCATAGTTCGGTTTGGAAGCTGCTTCGAAGGCTTGCCGAAAAATCGGCAGCCAGTCGCGATTCACTTTTCCCTCAATCGCCACATCGCAAAAACTTCGGGCGAGCGACTCCGGCACGCCGATCGGCGAGCTGTTGCACAGCACCACAATACCCAACTGTTCTGCAGGCACTAAATTCACCACGGTCGATGCACCTAAATCAAAACCGCCGGAATGCCCCAGCCGCACGAAGCCATGTTCATCGTACGTCACATTCCAACCCAAACCGTAGAATCCTGAACGATCGGTTTCGGGGTTTTCTTGTGCATGGCTGATGATCTGGGCGCGATGCGTCTCAGCCAGCGCAGCGGCATCGATAATTTGCTTGCCGTCGACTTTTCCCTTTCCCAGTTGCAAACGCAGCCACTGTGCCATGTCGCGCGCCGTCGAACTAACACCACCCGCGGGAGATTGGGCATCGGCATCGCGCGTATATTTCGCCGTCCATTGGCCATCGACTTGAACATGACCGACGGCGCGATTTTTCGCCGCCGCGTAGTCGGCAAATCGCGAGCTGGTCGATTTCATTCCCAGCGGCTTGTAAAGTTTTTCCAGTGACACTTCTTCCCACGGCTTGCCTAATTTCATGACCGCGGCAACCCCGGCTTCGGTAAAGCCAAAATTCGTATAGGCAAAATGCGAGCGAAAACTGCTGTCAGGCTTCAGTGTCCGCATTTGGTGCAACACCCATGCGCGGTCGTAGCCCAAATCTTCCAATAAATCGCCACCATGATCGGGCAGCCCGCTGCGGTGACATAAAAAATCGCGAAATGTGACCTGCCGCGTGACCCATGCATCGTACATCTCGAAGCCCGGATCATGATCGATGATGCGATCGTCCCAACGAATTCGCTGTTCTCCTACCAGGGCTGCAATAACAGTCGTCGCGACCGGCTTCGAAACCGAGGCCAATTGAAACACCGTATCGGCATCCACTGCTGCCACCTCGCCAGCCTTCCGCACCCCGAAGCCTTTCAAATACACAATGTTGTCGTCATGCACCACCGCAATCGCCAGCCCTGGCACGCCGGTAGATTTCAACGTTTGCTCCGTCAGTTTCTCTAATTCACGAATTGCCCGCTGCAAACGCTCCCCCGCAACCTCCGCCGCCGAATGCGAACAAACCGCCGTAAACAAAACCAAAACAAAAATCGAGCCGATGAAAGTGAAATGACGCATGAATGCTTTTAAACGAAATGGTTTCAATGGGTCCTGGTCGCCGGAAGTTGATGGAGGAATTCTACAAAATTGTTTGCAAGTGAAGTTCACAATCTTACTGAAAAACATGCCAACGCTGCAGCGGCCAATAAATGTGGGTAACACCCGTTTTTTCGGCCAATTTGCATCGTGGGCCGACGACAACCGCCATGCATTTTCAAATGGGGTGATGACCCGTAGATGCAACTCTTGACATTCCCCCCAATTGTATGGTATCGAGTTATGTCTCTATTACCCTCTTGCAAAAAGGCACTTCGATGCGTCGCAGGGGCTTCACAATTGTTGAGCTGCTAGTGGTCATTGCGATCATCGGAATTCTAATCGCGCTATTGCTTCCTGCCATTCAATCTGCACGTGAGGCGGCTCGCCGAACGCAATGCAAAAATCATTTGCGGGAAATCGGACATGCGACATTAAATTACGAAAGTGCACAAAAGCGATTGCCACCCAGTGCGGTCATCGACCTCGATGCAAGCCTTAACACAAATGGTGGCCCTTGGAGTTTTCATGCTCGATTACTCCCCTACTTGGAAGAGGAAAGCCTGCGCAAACTTATCGATATGCGCCTAGCTTGGAGTTCTCAATTGGCAATTAGCGGGGTACGAATTGCCGTATTTCAATGTCCAAGCGATCCTG
The DNA here is from genome assembly GCA_964538425.1 of uncultured Pirellulales bacterium. GTDB lineage: Bacteria > Planctomycetota > Planctomycetia > Pirellulales > JADZDJ01 > JADZDJ01. Next base: position 2,457 of record CAZIGP010000669.1, read on the forward strand.
AAAATCATAGACCTTTCGATCCTGGCAACGGATGGCCGATTGTCTTTCCGATCAACTATGCTTTTAACACCGGCACGGGCCGTGTTTGCACTTCCCAACTTAAACAGATTGGATTGGGCATTGCTCTGGTCGTGCGTTATCCGGGTGAAACTGGATTAAGGCTCGCACACATCACCGACGGTACCAGCAAAACGATGGCAGCGGCAGAAGTTAAATCACACACGCCATATGTTTATAACAGCGGCGAATCAATTTCTATTCTTCCCTTTACCGAATCACAAGCCATAGACATGATTAGCTCAAACGGGCAATTCAAGGAAAACGGCCACACGGAATGGCCTAATGGCCGAGTGCATCAAACGGGCTTCACGGCAACGCTAACGCCCAATAGTAATGTTCGATACTTTCGGAGCGGAGTCCCTTACGATGTCGACTACAATACCTGGGAAGAAGGCACTCCTTACGATGCCAAAAGCAACCAAGGCGAATCTACTTATGCATTTGTTACCGCACGCAGTCATCATGGTGGCCTGGTGCAAGTAGTCATGGTCGATGGTTCCGTGCAATCGTACGCCGACTCAGTCGATCTAAGTATTTGGCGTGCCGCCTCAACCCGCGCCAGTGCAGACGAATTCAGTCCCAATGCGCTCAAATCTGAATTGCAATAATTGAATGCCGCTTTGAATCACTCGCATCTTTATAGACGCCCATGGAGACCGGCCTCGCAGAATTTCTGACACCCAAATCATGATTTAATCAATATTCTGGACTTCGAGAAGATCGATAGAGTAAAATATCAATATGATCTACGAAATTGACGCCAT
>CAZIGP010000670.1:0-3271 GCA_964538425.1 uncultured Pirellulales bacterium
CAAGTCTATTCCAATTTTGAGCAGATGCTGGCCGATCCGCAGATTGATGCTGTGTATCTGGCTACCCCGGTGTTTTTGCATGCCCCTCAGGCAATTGCAGCTTTGCAGGCAGGTAAACACGTCCTCGTTGAAAAACCGATGGCGCTCAACGCGCAGGAAGCCGAAGCGATGAATCTTGCGGCTCGCGAGAAAAATCGTCGGTTAGCCGTCGCGTATTATCGCCGCTTCTGGCCCACTTTTCAGCAGGTCACTGAAATATTAAATCGCGAAGAATTAGGCCAAATCGTCTTAGTGCGCCTAGTACTGCACAGTTGGTACGCTCCTTCCGCTGACGATCCCAAAGCTTGGCGAGTGCAGCCAGAGCAATCCGGGGGCGGGGTGATGAGCGACATGGGGTCACACCGATTGGATTTACTGGCTTGGTGGTTTGGCCTACCGCGGCGAATCGTGGCTGAAGTGAGAACTCAAACTCACAATTATGAGGCGGAAGATTCCGTTAATGCACTGCTCGTTTTCGATCGCGAAGTTCCCTGCACGGTGTCGTTTCACTGGAATAGTCGTACCTGGGCCGATGAACTCCACATCGTCGGAACCGAAGGCAAGGTTTCCTTCTCAGTTGTCGATGGCGACGAGATGACAATCACGCGCGGACGGGAGTCGACGACGTCTCGATTTATCCGACCCGGGAATGCCCACTTCCCTTTGATCGAAGATTTCGCTCAAAGCATTGTTGACGATCGCGCGCCACGATTCAGTGGAATCGACGGACGCGCAGCGACACAAATGATGGATTGGATCCATCAGTCAGCAAAACAACGTGCTTGGATAGAGGTTAACTGAATGATTACACCTCGTGAATTAGATTTGTTGCGAGCACGATTTGAAGGCGTTGCCCAAACGATCGGAAATCGCCTGTCCGCGGCGAACTCCAGAGTAATAGCCTTGGTTGCAAAATGGTCGAAAGACGACCTCGTGCCAGGGCTAAGTGACATGGATTTTCGCGTTGTTTGCGATGAAGCAGCAACCGCCGACGATTGGATTAAAATCGATTGGCATATCGGCCAGATCCATCGACAGATGGTCCAAGAGCATCCAGAATGGAACCGAATTAATGAGCACACAGCGGGTGCCGGCATCAACTTAAGAGAGTTACTCGATAAAAGCTTACATCATCCCGAGTACTCTGTGTGGACAGTGTGGTGGGGGAATGACGAATGGCTCAAGCAGTTGCTAATCCGCACGTTGTCCCAGCCTTTAAAAGCGGTCGACGAGCATTATCACTTGTCTCGCTTTTTGTCGTATTATTCACCGTATATACATGGCATCGATCCACCGATCAATCTCGGCGAATTTGAACCGAAATATGCACTGCACTCCCGTTGTTGGCATTACTTCGCTCCACCGATGCTATCGGCGGCGACATTGCTTGCTCGAAAGCATTTTGTCAGCAAGAGAGAAGGGTTACTGTGGTTAGCCGAGCACAGTTTTGCCGCTGATCAAGTTGACGCAGTTCTACATCAAGTTGATTCGCATTATGAAACCGACGAGCTGAGTAATCCTGAACAACTGGAGAAATTTGAGCAATTACTTTTCACCGGCTTCGAACAACTGCTTGAACCAGTTTGCAAATCGGTTAAACATCTAGATTTACCCAGTGGATTGAATCGGATGCGGTTGCAGCAGCATCTCAAAGCTCATATCGCAGATGCGTTTGTGGAACTCTTGGAGAATGTTCGTTACGCTCGAATTCGTGCTGGAAGATATTATTTCTATTTTAATGCGCCAGCCCATTTTTCGGCGGAACGACAATTGGTGCAAGAACAAGCCTGGACTCAAAAGCTGGTAAGATCGACATTGAAACTACTGCGGCAGTTACATAAGAACGATCGACTTTCCATGGAGGAATGTGTGGCAAAGGCTAAATCGCCACTTACCAACCAAGAATTAAAAGCAATTCAGTTTGTGATGGCGCTCGCCGCAACAAATAAGACCGATGGGGCATTACGTGCACAATACTTGGAAGGTATCGAACAATTCCCGATCTACTATCGTTTGCTTGAAAATGCTTTGCAACAGATTTGGAAATCTTCGTCGATCTCCGACAAAAATCATTCGGAGTTGGCACGGATTGATGGTCACCAATCCCTAGCTGCACCTACGACAGTTCGTCTTCCGTCGCCAATCGGTGTTAAAATGTAGCAGAACGCTGCAAAATTGTGGCATAAATTACAGTCTCCTGTATGACCATGCATCAGAGAAACACCGAAGCCGAGCTACTGGTTCAGTTCGAAAAACTCTCGGTCATTGATGCTCATAGTCATTTACCAATTGAACATGTTCGCCTTCAAGAACACTTCGATGCTCTGACGTTTTATCGTCAATACACCAGGCTGGTCATGTTTGCGGCAGGCTTAGAAGAGGATACTTTTTTTCGGATGCATAATCCCGAGGTATCTCTGAATGAAAGATTTGATATTTTCGAGAAATATTACAGTCTCATTAAGTTTAGTTCTGCTGCTAGTGCAGCGACCATAGCATTAGAGCGGTTCTATGGCGTGCAAGAATTGACTCGCGATAACTTTGGCGTCATCACCGAGCAAATGCAGAAAACCTATCGCAGCGGTGTGCTCTATCATGAACTCCTCGTCAAGGCCTGTGGCATTCGATATGTGATTCAGAATGCACCTCCCAGCGATATTGATTTTGCCGATACGCTCATGCGGCCTGTTCCAATGATCGGAATTGGCGGCGAATGGGAAGCCTATAACGATTTAGCGCAGCAATTGATGTCCGGTAACACTCGGTTTTCGACAGTAGCGGACTATCTGGAAGACCGCAAAACGCGGCTCCGAAAACTCAAGTTGGCCGGAGCAGTGGCGTTTAAGCATTTTGTTCACCCATATACTGAACCCAACGCGCAAAAGGCTCAACAAGCTTATGAAGCTTTATGCCACGGCGATTTATCTTTGGCTCGCAGTGACATTGCGAATCCCTTACTGAGTTATCTTAGCGATGAACTCATGGCAGAAATTTCCCGCCTCGATATGCCTTTGGCAGTGCATACTGGCGTATGGGGAGATTTCAGAGAATTCGATCCCCAACATTTCATCCCCTACTTTCAGCGACATCCAGATTTGCGATTTGACTTATTCCATATGGGAATTCCCTATGTGCGTGCCATGGGCAGAATTGCTGCGAATTTTCGGAACGTATGGGTCAACTTATGCTGGGCGCCAACGGTATCCATCAATATGGCAATTAATGCATTGGA
>CAZIGP010000671.1:0-1160 GCA_964538425.1 uncultured Pirellulales bacterium
GGACTTTTTGGTTATGTATGGATGAAGTCCAAGTATGAAGCACTGACAGGAATACACATCTCTGGTCAATCCGTGGTGTTAATGCTAGCTGCTTATTTCTTGTGCTGGACAGGCGTGTTTGGATCGATTGCAAATTGGGCGCATACAGTTGGGCTGGCGGTTGGCATCGTTATCGGATATGCACCAATTGCTTGGCGAAAGATCAAGAAATCTTGATTTCCTCTGTGTTTGGTTTGTGAAGCCAAACTCGAATCTATGAGACTGCTAGCGTACTTTATTTTTTTATGGCTGTTGCTGAAAGCCGTACCCGATGCGTTGGCTGATGGTAACTCGGGAGTTACCAAGCCGCTGGTCGTTGTTGTTTGCCCGCAGGAGTTTCGGCCTGGCCTGCAGCCGTGGTTAGAGCGGCGCGAAGTGCAGTATCGGATTAAATTTGTCTTGAATCAGGGGTCGGCCGGGGAAATTCAAACACGCATCCATCACCTGGCGAAAAACGATAAGCCTTACGCAGTGCTAATTATTGGCGATGCACCGGTGAAAGGGGCAAAAATCGCGACTCATCAAACGCCGACGTTTCAGGTGGCTGCGAAAGTGAATCGGACTTGGGGCGGGGATGCGGAATTTGCCAGCGACAATCCTTACGTCGATTTCGATGAGGATCGTATGCCGGATGCGGCGATTGGCCGCTTGCCGGCCGATTCCGCCGCAGAACTGACAGGAATGGTTAAAAAAATCTTGGCTTATGAAGACAATCGAAATTTTGGCTTGTGGAGATCGCAAATTAATGTGGTGGCCGGCGAAGGGGGATTTGGAGCAGTGGCTGACGGAGTGATTGAATCGGCTGCTCGAAAATTTATTACCTGGGGAGTACCGCCTGCTTATCGCACGACGATGACGTATGCCAGTTGGCAAAGCCCTTACTGCCCTGATCCGCATCGACTTCGAGACTGTTGCTTGGAGCGACTCAATGAGGGCTGTCTTTTTTGGGTTTACATTGGCCATGGCTCGCCGCAAAGTGTGAAACCGGCAGACTTTCCTGATGGGCGACGGGCGATGCTGGGCTTTGAAGATTGCCCGCGGATAAACTGCGGCGATATGCCTCCGATTGCACTGTTTCTCGCTTGCTATACGGGAGCATTTGCATCTCAGAAAGATTGCTT
>CAZIGP010000671.1:1170-3269 GCA_964538425.1 uncultured Pirellulales bacterium
CTTGGCTGAGGACTTGCTAAAATTGCCTGGTGGCCCCGTGGCCGTCGTGAGCGGTTCGAATGTTACAATGCCGTATGCGATGTCGGCGCTGGGTCGCGAAGCTATGCGCGAATGCTTTGAGCATCGTCGCGAAACCATCGGTGAGATGTTGCTCTATGCCAAACGCGGCATGAGCGAAGGTTACGGCTCGCCCTTGTGGGCGTTTACCAATGCGCTGACCGAAGCGGTTGCTCCGGAGAGTTTTCATCCGAAAGAGGAACGGCGCGAGCACTTGCAATTATTCAATCTGTTTGGCGACCCGACCATGAAATTGCATGCGCCGCAGACCGTGGAATTAACGATATCCGCTCATGCTATTGTGGGAAAAGGCATTCATGTCGTAGGCCAATCGCCGATGAACGGAAAGGCCGAGATTGAACTGGTCGTCCGCCGTGATCGGTTGCGAAAGGAGCCTCCAGCTCGATTGCTTTATGATGCTAGCGAGCGAAGCCGAGCAGCGTTCGATGTTACTTATCGCGAGGCCAATGATCCACGATTATCGAACGTATCGCGGGTAGTTTCTGCCGGGCAGTTCGAAGTTGATTTACCTGTGCCGGCTGACGCCTATGGCCCTTGCCATGTGCGAGTATTTATTTCGGGTGCTAACGGCTACGCTTTAGGAGCAAGCGATGTAGTTATTGCCAGGAATTGATCGTCTATTCATGGCTTGATCGATGGCACGTTAACGCAGGGCGAGAAATAATCTGCAACATCAAAAACAAAAAACCCTCGGCTACTACCGAGGGTTTTTTTGTTTTGTCGAGCGATTCTGGTGAGTGTTAGCGAGACACCAACCAGCGAGTAACTAAGCAAGAGAGATATCTGTCTTTAAGCAACCTGTCGTTTCTTCCGAACCGTGCGGCCTACCAGGATCAGGCCCAGACCACCCACTGCTCCGAGGATTAAAGCACCCGGTTCAGGCACGATATTGGTCGTGATGTAAAAGTCTTTCTTGTCGATGTAAGACGTTGAGTCTAACTCGCTCATTGCGGCTAGCACGTTGTCGAGGACTAGCTCGACTTTCGTCGCTCCGATGATGTTCGAGAAGTCAAAGTCAACCAAACCCGACCAAGAGCCGTTCGCAAAACCACCTGTAGCAGAGAATTGAATGCCGCCGCCAACAGGCAGGTTAGACGGGGCAGAGCCAAAGTTCGTGTAGGTAATCGTTTTGGGTACGACGATAGGTGCGACTGCTACACCATTTATTTGAGTGACCACGGCTTGGATCGCATCGACCGAGGCTAATGCTTGCGTGCCACCAGGGGTGCCGCCGACTAGCGTGTAGCCGCCGAATTCGGAAACGGTTAAGTCGGTGATAGGTTGTTGATTGTTGGTCGCCATAATAGTCATCACCAAACCGCCATCGGTGAATGCTGACACTCCTCCGGTGGAGAGGGCATTAAATGTTCCAACAGCCAACGGATTGAAATCCAAGGTGTCTCCACTCAAGGTTGGAGGCCCGAACAATTGCGTTGGAGTAGGGCCCGGAACCTTTAATGGGTTCTCGGTTACTTGTAAGTACATAATGTTCGGCCCGATGAAATCGCCGTAGTTAACGGCTGCATTCGCCGACTGGGCCACCCCTACCAGTGCAAACAAGGCAATTAGCCAGCTTGCTCGACGGAACATTTTAAAAGTGCGTGACATTTCAGTTCTCTCTCTCTTGCTTAAAGTTATTGATCCGATCGCTCGCTACGATCAAATCTTTTTACACGTAATTACCGTTGGTTACTCGACAACAATAAGTTTCAAAAAACGCTAAACCACACTAACTATTCGTACTATTCAGATTTATCTATATGTTTATGTGTCTAGGTTCTCACGAATATGAAAGGTCTTGGTTGCTTGTTCTCTGCGGAATTCGAAAACTCCATCAAGCTGTTATTGATTAACCATTATCCTCTGATATTTCGTTAACCTCTTTTCTCTTTTCACTTCTAAAACTGCTGTTTCGGCTATTCCATCAAACCCTAATCTGACAACTACTAATGTTCTTTCTGCTTCTTATAATTGCACTAAACTTTGTTATTTTTTATTTTTTTCGGAGTCAAAACTAACTG
>CAZIGP010000672.1:0-3264 GCA_964538425.1 uncultured Pirellulales bacterium
CAAGAACTCCTGCGCGATTTTGCCGTGAAGGATGTAACGGCGGGTTGGATGACGAACGCGACATGGACGACGGAAGACCATCTATTGATTGGCTCGACCGTGATCGACTTAGTGCGCCGAATTCCCATTTGGCGATACACCCATTTGAATGAAGCATGGCAGTTCTACGGCGGTCGGGCATGGTATGTAACCGATGGCTTTGCCAGAGGCAAGCAAGTATTAACGTCGGCCGTCGTGCCGCCAAAGCAGGCGATCGATGCCGTAGCAAAATTCAATCCGGAAAGTTTACTCGTCATCCGGCCGGGGTTGGAGGTAGAAGTCGATCTGCAAGGAGGCAAACCCGAGGACTTAGCCGCCGCGCGTGAAGCAATTTTAAAACGATTGAAGCAAAACGATATGCGCGAAGTGCCGCAGAGCAAGTTGAAGTTGGTGGGGCGAATCCAACCCGGCGAAACGAAAACGATCAAATATCAAGTTCAACAGATTCGGACAGGTTCGACAGGGCCGTCGCGTTTTCCACACGGGCCGTTTCACTACATGAACCCGGGTCAGCAGTCGCAAGTCAGCGACCATAGCGTCACGGAGCAGATCCTTTCGCTGAGTTTCGAACTTGACGGCAAATCAGTCTGGAAGTACGAGCAACGCACCACGCCGCCGATGCTTGTCGTGGCACCGGCGGGAAAATCGTTTGAGGAAGCACTCGCGGAAAAAATGCAGCAGAATGCGAAGACATTCGGACAGATTTGGGTGCCGAGTTACGTGGCACAAATGCCCGGCGGAGAAGATCAAAAAGCGACGGGGGCGACGCCATAGTGGCGGATAAACGGGTGAAGGGGTGATATGAATCGGAGGCTGCGCTATCGAATTGCTGTTTTCTTTAGTTGGCTCGTTGCCGTCGGATCGACTTCGATTTCGGCCAAGATTGAAGAGGGCTACATCGAATCCGAATCGAATGTTAGTGTTGCTCCGTTGCTTTCACTCTCGACCAACAGTGACATCTGGTCTTATCACCCTGACGGCCAAACACTGGCGAAGCCATCTGTTTCCAAGCAAGTGCGTCTGTTGGGTAACAGCAAGTCGGCGCCGTCCAATTTTTCGATTTCAGTGTTACCAGGATCAAAGCTGGCGCTGGTGAATTGCCAGATCCCAGAAGTTGGGATGTCTGACCAGCAATGTGTGTTGTTGGTTTGCAACTTGGTTGCTGGCCAAGTGGAAACCCATGCAAAGGTAAGAGGAGAAAAACCACTGGCAATTTCGCCGGATGGTCATTGGATTGCAATGACCACGACCGAGGCAAGTTTTTCCAAGGGCTCCGAAATTCGCTTATATCAGCGCAATGGTGCGGATCTGAAGCGGTATGTGGTTTGGCGGCCATATGTCGATGAAGATGAATCGACGAGTTCCCATACGAATGTCGCATGGGGAGCGTTTCTCGACAATAATCGTTTGCTTACCACAAGTGACGACGGATTATTGGCATTGTGGGAAGTGCCCGAAGTTTCGCCGCTGTGGTGCGTGCAATTGGAACGCGGCTCAACGCCGGTCGTCAGCCCCGGTGGAAAATACTTGGCCATGATCGCCAACCAGAAATTGGTGCTAATCGACCTGGAAAGCACAAGCATTGTCGGCACAATCTCGTCGGATTTAGCCGGTGCGCGGCTGACGTTTCGCCCGGATGGTCGCCGCGTGGCGGAGATTTCTGGCGATCGAATTTGTGTGTGGGATTTGGAAGCAAAAGACGTTTACCGTGACTTCAATTTGCTCACGTCTATTGGTTCTGACGACGACTTTGCGTGGCTTGACGACGATCATTTGCTCGTCGGGGATTTGGTCATCGACATCGATCGACGCGTGCCAATTTGGAAGCATATGCATACGTTGGCGCTCACTGCTCAAGATAACCGGCTATGGTTTATCACAAGGTCGGGGAAAGAATTGACGTTGGCCAGCACGCGAGGCGTGCCGCAAAAAGCGATCGACGCTGTATCGAAACTGAAGCCAGAGGAATTGTTGGTAATTGGGCCGGGTACGGAAGTGTCGGTGGAAATTTCTGCCAGCGGCGATGTGCAATCGGCCCGCGATGTACTCGAACGGAAGCTCAAAGACAACAGCATGAAGGTTGTCTCTGTCGGCAAGGTACGGCTGATTGGAACTGTTACGCCGGGGGAGCCGCGCGAGATCCGCGTGCTCGAATCTGGCCAAAACGGAAACGATCCCAAGGCCGGCACAAAGCATACAGTAACCGAGCATAAAGTCGATTTATGCTTCAAATCTGGCGAGCAAACCATCTGGCGGCGTAGTTATGCTTCTACACTGCCACTGTTCATCAATCGAAACGAGGGCGAATCGACCGACCAAGCGATTCAGCGGCTGACATATCTGGATGCATCTTATTTGACGGGGTATTCGCTGCCGAAGTGCTTGGCAAGATTGCCAGAAAGTTTGACGAAGTAGAGGAGTGTTTGGTGGTCTGGTGTGTGTGGTCATTAAATAGCTGCGGGCGGCTGGCGAGGATCCATGAGCATTCAAGTCAAATGTGGTAATTGTTCTCGACAATTTGCTGCGCCGGAAGAGGCGCGTGGGCGGCGATTCAAATGCCCTGCCTGTGGCAATCCCATCGACGTGCCTAGTGGGCCGACGGATGACCCGTTTGAAGATTTGCGTTGGAAAGAACCGCTACCTCCAGCTCAGCCAACACAACTGGCTGCTTCGCCTCTACCTTATGATCTCGATACGCCTTCTGCGCCTCCTGTTGGCGGCGGCACATTGCCGCCGATGCATGTGAGATCTTCGCGCGTGAAAGTGCATAGCCAGGGCGAGCTGATTGATTTCATTGGCAACCACAAATTAGTGCTCTGCGTTTTGGGATGTAGTGTTAGCCTACTCTTGTTAGGCAATGCTTGGCAGCAGCAAGTTGCAGGGTTGGTTCTAACCTTTGTCGGTGTCGTTGTTGGTACAGGCGCTTGGCGTTCACAAAAATTGGCCGATCGACGAGACAAAGAAGCAGAAGATTGGCGATATGTTGAGCAGATATTCGGCATTATTGTGTTACTCGCCATTGGAGGATTTTTCACTGTTCGGGTAGGAATGATTTTTTATGCATTGATCGAGCCCATCCAGCGAGTTGGTTTTAATTCAAAAATCGTTGAATTTTTAGCAGGAGTGATCGTTGCTTGGATTGTCGTGATTGGCTATTGCGTCCTGATGCACTATCTATCAGGACGTTTTGGATTTTTTAAGCCAGCGGGTTGGAGTTATCTGGTC
>CAZIGP010000673.1:0-3261 GCA_964538425.1 uncultured Pirellulales bacterium
ATGATTTTGGCGGCCAAGGAGAGGCTCCTTCGCATCCTGAATTGCTCGATAACTTGGCCATCGAATTCGTCAACTGCGGTTGGGACATTAAGCACATGTTGAAGTTGATTGCGATGAGCCATGCCTATCGGCAGTCGTCCCACGCGACAAAAGAGATTTGCGAGCAAGACCCGCTCAATGCACTTGTATCTCACCAAGGGCGGTTTCGCTTTCCCGCCGAAGCCGTACGAGACAGTACTTTAATGATCAGTGGGCTGTTGGTCGATCAGCAAGGAGGCGAAAGCGTAAAACCTTATCAGCCAGCAGGGTATTATCGGCACTTGAACTTCCCCGAACGCGAGTATCAAGCTGATATCAATCAAAATCAGTGGCGGCGCGGTGTGTACATGCATTGGCAGCGCCAGTATTTGCATCCCATGTTAAAAGCATTTGATGCACCTAGCCGTGAAGAATGCACGGCACAACGGTCACGATCGAACACGCCGCTGGCCGCGTTGGTATTGCTTAACGATCCAACTTTTGTCGAAGCTGCTCGTTCGTTTGCCGCCCGCATTTTGACCGAGGCGGATAAAACGACCGAAGCCCGACTCGATTTTGCTTTCCGCGAAGCTGTGTCGCGCACTCCCACCGAAGATGAACGGAAGGCGCTTGTAAAGCTGTTTGAACAAAGTCAGAAAGAATATGACGACGACACGGAGGCAGCAAAAAAACTGGTGTCAATTGGTTTGAAATCTGTACCGAAAGAGATCGACCGTGCGGAATTAGCATCGTGGACAATTGTTGCTCGCACCTTGCTTTCGCTGAATGAAACGTTGACCAGAAACTAAAGGTAATTGATTCCGCGATACCAGCTGTACGATTCGTCTAGGAACGCGGCTAAATATTGACCTCAAATTTTATGAAACATAATATTTTTATGCCTCGATCGGTCGCTGCCTCATCGGCTTGGCTGAATGCGATTAATCGTCGCACGTTTTTAGCGCGTGGCGGGGTCGGTTTGGGGTCGGTGGCTTTGTCTAGCCTGCTTAGTAAAAACTTCGTAAGGGCTAACGATTCAGCAGCAACCAGCAAACAGACGGGATATCGTGGATTGGCAGGTTTGCCGCACTTCACGCCGAAAATCAAGCGAGTAATTTGGCTTTGCATGGCCGGTGGGCCATCGCACCTTGAGACGTTTGATTACAAGCCAAAGTTAGTCGAAATGCACGATAAACCCATGCCCGAAGAATACACCAAGGGCCAACCTATTGCGCAATTGCAAGGTCAAGAGCTTAAAGCTTATGCACCCATGTTCAAGTTCGCACAACATGGGCAGAACGGTCAATGGGTTTGCGACGTTTTGCCGTGGCATGCAAAGATGGCTGATGATATTTGCGTGGTAAAGTCGATGATCACGGAGCAGATCAACCATGACCCCGCTCACACTTTTATGAATTGCGGCACGGCGATTAGCGGCCGGCCTTCTATGGGTGCTTGGATAAACTATGGCTTGGGCTCCGAGACCGACGAGCTACCGGGATTTGTGGTGCTTACCAGCGTCGGCGGCCGAAAGGGAGATCAGCCGATTGCCTCGCGACAGTGGAGCTCTGGCTTTTTACCCAGCCGTTTTCAAGGAGTGGAATTCAATTCGGCAGGCGAGCCCGTGCATTATGTGCGTAACCCGCTGGGCGTATCTGATAAGTTGCAACGTAGTAGCGTAGAGACGATTCAATATTTAGACCGCTTGGCAGATCCGCTTTCAGAAAATCCTGAAGTCGATGCTCGCATCGCGGCGTTCGAAACTGCTTTCCGCATGCAAACGTCCGTGCCCGAATTAATGGATACCAGCGACGAGCCGGCGCATATGTTCGATTTATATGGTGCCAAGCCTGGCGATGGTTCGTTTGGCTCTAACTGCATTTTGGCGCGACGTTTGGCTGAACGTGGCGTGCGTTTTATTCATCTTTATCACCGTGGCTGGGACCACCATGGCAACTTGAAAAACGACATTGTCGAGTGTGCCAAGCATACCGATCAAGCCAGCTATGCGCTGGTTGCCGACCTGAAACAGCGAGGCATGCTCGATGATACGCTGGTGATTTGGGGTGGCGAATTCGGACGTACTCCGATGGTGCAAACTAGCAAGGGCTCGCCTGGGCGTGACCACCATATCAAAGGTTTTTCGATGTGGCTGGCCGGCGGCGGTGTCAAAGGAGGATTATCTTATGGCAGCACTGACGAAATGGGTTACAATGCCTTAGAAAACCCTGTCCATGTGCGAGATCTACATGCCACGATGCTGCATCTATTCGGCATCGACCACATACGGTTTACATTCCCCTTCCAAGGCCTGGATATGAAATTGACCGGGGTGGAAGAAGCCCATGTGGTGAAAGATATTTTAGGTTAAGCGATCCCTAAAGTAGCACATTCAAAAGCTCCTGCTTATTTTCGGGCGACCCATGTCCAGTGACGATCGCTGGTTTGCCAGAGCGAGCTTGCCGTGCAATTTAGACCAGCGATGAGTTCCTGCATTTCCTCGAGAGACAATGCTGCGTGCAACGAATCAGCAAACATGGCACGCTGATGGTCGTTTGCGGTGGAAATTCCTATTGCGGGGGCGTAACGGTTGACCAGTTGTTCAAGTTCAGCTTCATTTTCCGACCGCAGTAAATCGCGGAAGAAGAGTAGGCCGTTTGGCCGCGTGACTCGTGCTGCCTCCTGAAACCCCAGCAGCGGATCGGGCAGATGATGGATGATGCTATTGGAGATTACGCCGTCGAAGGCAGCATCAGCGTAAGTTAGTTTTTTTGCATCGGCTAATTCGAGTGAGATTCGCCGTTGCAGTCCCGCTCGCTCTACATTGGTTTTGGCTAAGTCGAGCATGTGCCTCGCGGCATCGACGGCAGTAACGTGGATGTTTTGAACGTGCTGGCAAAGTTCGATGGGAATTTGAGCGGTGCCTGTGCCTAAATCAAGAAGTTTTACTTCTTCCGACGGAAGTGGATACGCCGAAAGCAAATCATGGACGAATTGCCGGTTCACTTCACGATGATCCATCGAGTCGTAATCGCATGCCTCGGCGGGGGTATCCATTACTTCGGGCTCGAGAATGCGATGAAGCATAAATGCCGAATAACTATCAGTGGCCGCGGATGTATGTCCGCGAATGAAGTAGTATCGACGTGACCAATCTGCGGATATCTCAGCAGCAATTGATGGGATGGTTTGCTAGATAAAGCTTTCCTGCACTTCTGGCGGAGCAGGACCGTATTTGAGCGG
>CAZIGP010000674.1:0-3255 GCA_964538425.1 uncultured Pirellulales bacterium
GGCGTGTTGCTTCTTGGACATCAATGTGGTCAATCCCCGTGCTTGGCGTGGCAATGATGCGCAGCGCCGGCCACTGTTCGAGGCGCGAAAAATTGACGTCGTGAGACATTCGGGGGACAAGGATCTCGACTGAATTGCCTGCGTCCGGTAGCGATTCGCTGGAGCGAACGTCGCCTATTGCACACAATGCCTCGCGGACATCTGCATGCTGGGAAAATATTTCCGGCCAACACCAGTGAATTATTGGATTAGAATTTTTCATTGAAGTAACCCCGACAACCAATTGGCCATTAACTTCACCATCATTAACATCAACAGTGTTATTAGCACTAATACAACAAAGCCAACGATTGATTGACGATGTGAGGCACGAGAGTCGATCTTAGATAACCAAAGCGACATGGGAAACGATGGATGTATAGCGCCGGCTTGCGGGGTTGCAGGAAGAGCATAAGTATCCGTTCCAGAGATTGCTTGGAAGCCTGCCTCATGCAGCACATGTTCTTGTCCAATGGGTGTTTTTAATAGAAGATAGAACTGGTTGGTTCGATCAATAGGCTCCGGCGGCGTTATGAGGCTGACAATTATTCCAGCAATTATTCCGCACGAAAGATAAAGTGCGATTGTATACGGCAATCCGCCGTCACCGTGCCAATCAAGAACAAAGTTGGCATACATTGATGCCGACAGCGCCGCAGCAAAACTCGCGATGGCGCCCCATCGGTTGGCGCGACGCCAAAGAACCGCAAAGAACCAAGGGATTCCCATTAAGGGTACGGTCTGAAACAAGAACCGAATCGCGCCAGGTACATCGGTAAACAAATAAGAGAGGCCGAGTGAGCTCAAGGCAAAAACGACGGAGGCGATCCGGCTTACAAGTACTAGCTGTTGTTCGTCGATTGTCCGATTGGTCGAACGATTATGAATGCTATTTGTGTAGATTCCGGCGAAGCTCAACATATTTACCGCACAGTTGTCCATAAGCGATGCCATCACGCAGGCGAGCATCAGCCCGATGCATCCGCTTGGCAGGAGTTTGGCTGACATAAGGCCGAACACATGGTCGGAATCGGTTTCCTTGGAATATCCGAGCAAGGCAATGGCCATTACGCCGGTTAACGCCCATGGAATCGTCATCAGCCGTTTTAAGACCATTCCGCCAACAAAGCCTACCCGACTGTCGAGTTCAGTCTTTCCTGATGCGGCGCTGGCCATAATTTGAGGTTGAGACACCATGCTAATGAGAGACGCCATCGTCATCATGGCAATCCAGAAGATCGTCATGTCTTCCCCCAAAATGAGATGAAATAATTGATCGGTGCGGGGATGCCCGGATTCTGCCAGTTTCGACTGAAAGCCTGTTAGCCCGCCTATCTCACTCCAGAAAAAAGGAATTAACAACAGTGACATGACAATAGTTAGGAATCCTTGGAAGAAGTCGTTCCATACTGCGGCTATCAGGCCTCCTGCGATAGCGTAAAAAAATGAGATCACAGCCATCGCCACGACTGCAACTTCCCACCGAACCGTGTGTTGAGTGAGCGACTCAATCAATTTTCCTGATCCAAAGAGCATCACGCCGTTGTAACTTAATAGAACGAACAGCGCGAATAACGCGTAGAGAAACATCATCAGATTGCCGAAACGCATTTCGAAGAAATCTGCCGTTGTTAACACTCGGGCGCGTCGAAAAACCGGTGCCAAAAGCCAATAAATTGGAAGCGTGAATACCATAATCCATTGATACCAAATTCCTGAAAACCCTACGCGGTAAGACTGGGCCGCAACACCAACAGCGCTATCGGCATGAGTTCCAGCGCCAAAAGCAAACATAACCATCATCGCAGTGCCGAATCGGCGTCCGCCCATTAAGAAGTCTTCGCGATTGCGTATCAATCGCGCCGACGCGACACCTATCGCGATAACAATAATGAAGTAAGTAATCAGCACACCAAAATCAAGAATCGTTAAACCCATCGATAACGGCTCCCGACTTGAACAGTAAGTGCTAAGGGGTGACGATCTGCGTTAGTTCTAAAAATCGCTTGGAAATGGCTTTTGACTTCGTTCATTTCAATACGGCTGAATAGGCAGCAATCAACTTGGTTTAAATAATTATTGGAATCAATGTGGGTTTCACTTTTGGTTATTGGCTGTTGTTACGTCAAGCGTATTCGATGGCACAACTTGTTGCTTGTCAGTTAGCCAGCTCAGCATTTGGCCGGTGCGCCACGACTGATTAGCCATGTTGACGGCGACCACGCCAGCCACGCCAAGCTCAACCGGACAGTTAAGCTTCTCATCATTCCGCAAATGGTTATGCAGGTTCGTGTGATGCTTACGAACATCCTCGCGAACGTCTCCGTGGTATTCATCAAGAATTTTGCCGTCCTTATCTTCAGCAATCCAACCTTTACCGGTAAACCGTAGCGTTCCTCGATATCCACGAATAAGATGTTCGATCTTTACGCGATTGCTCATGGTGCCCAACACATAGACCGTCATCCCCTCAGGGTACTCGCAGATCATCTCGAAATTGTCGGGTAGATCGCGCCCATCGGGCCATTGCCAAATTCCTCCCATTCCAACAACTCGTGACGGATAGCTGAGGTTGCAAGCAATGAGCATTCGCGTCAGACGATGAATGAACAGATCGGTAGCAATGCCTCCAGAGTAGGCAGAGTATGCCCTCCATTCATAATAATGATGCGGATTCCAAGGAACTTGAGGGGCATTTCCCAGCCATGCGCTCCAATCCAAGTCGCTCGGCTGGGATGTATCGTCGTTGATTTCACGCAAGCGAAACGGTCCCTGTTGATCGTATCGACGCACATATTCAATTTGAGCCTGTACGACCTTTCCAAGTAGCCCCCCGCGAATTGCTTCGCCGGCTTTCGCATAGCAATCATCCGAAGTGCTTTGCACGCCGACCTGCAAGGGCAGCTTGCATTCTTGCTGCCTCTTAAGCACTTGCAGCGACTCTTCGATATTGTGTGTTAAAGGCTTCTCGCAGTAGACGGCTTTTCCGGCATCCAGTGCAGCGAGCACCATCTGCACATGTTGATGTTCTGGCGTGGCGATCGTGACATAATCAATCTCTTTAAGATCAAGTAATTTGCGATAATCGACAACAACTTTTGATGCGTTGACCAAGCCAGCTCCAACTTCGGCACGATGTTTCCAGCAATCGGCCACGGCTACGGCTTCAAGATTGTTGGACTCCTTGAGATCCCGAATTGCCTCCAGGTGCTTAGT
>CAZIGP010000675.1:0-3245 GCA_964538425.1 uncultured Pirellulales bacterium
TTTGTCAATTCAGGCTTGTCTCATCTTTACAGCGGGTCATTACATTTTGATTTTGCCCAAGAGAAAAAGTTTACACCTGGCATATTTTTTGGCTTGATGACGTTATTAATCTTCGCCACGACGATTGCTTTCTACTTTGTTGGCCGCAATTTCGATCGTCACGTTCGCGCAAAATCGACAACCACCAATCAGTAGTCGCTACTCGCACGCTGAAGGTTTAGACCAACATATTAAAACCCCGCGGGCAATTGCATATTCAGCGTTTTCACTAAAAACGCCAACAGGTCGGTGGCTTCGTCAATGATCTTCGTCGTTGGTTTCCCGGCACCATGGCCGGCGCGGGTTTCGATGCGAATCAAAACCGGGTTGCGGCCGCTTTGGGCGGCTTGCAGCGTGGCGGCAAATTTATAGCTGTGCCCCGGCACTACGCGGTCGTCATGATCGGCCGTTGTCACCAGCGTCGGCGGATATTGAATCCCAGGCTTGATATTGTGCAGCGGCGAATAGGCGTACAGCGATTTGAATTCGGCTGCATTATCGGCCGAGCCGTAATCGCTCACCCACGCCCAGCCGATTGTGAATTTGTGATATCGCAGCATGTCCATCACGCCCACCGCTGGCAGTGCCGCGCCAAACAAATCGGGGCGTTGGGTCAGGCATGCACCGACCAGCAAGCCGCCGTTGGAGCCTCCTTTGATCGCCAACTTTTTCGACGACGTGTATTTCTCTTTGATCAGGTATTCGGCCGCGGCAATAAAATCGTCGAACACGTTTTGCTTTCTCGCTTTCGTACCGGCCTCGTGCCACTCACGGCCGTATTCGCCGCCGCCGCGCAAATTCGGCACAGCGAAAACACCCCCCATTTCCATCCACACCAAGTTGCTCACGGAAAAAGCTGGCGTCAACGATTGGTTGAATCCACCGTAGCCATACAGCAGCGTTGGATTTTCGACGTTGCGTACGATCCATTTCTTGTAGCTGATGAACATAGGCACGCGCGTGCCGTCGCGGCTGGTGTAAAACACTTGCTTCGTTTCATAAAGTTCAGGATCGAAATCGACCTTTGGCTGGCGATAAAGCGTACTTTTGCCGCTGGTCAAATCGTAGCGATAAATCGTCGCCGGCGTGGTAAACGACGTAAACATGTAAAACGTTTCACGATCGCTGCGACGGCCATCGAAGCCCATGGCCGATCCTAAGCTGGGCATGGCGATATCTTGCAAATGCTTGCCCGACAGATCGAATACCTTGACCAGACTGTGCGCATCTTGCAGGTAATCGATGATGAACCGATCGCCGACGATCGATGCACTTTGCAGCAGATTTTTCGACTCGGCGATAATCTCTTTCCAGTTTTCACGCGCCGGCTGACTCAAATCGATGCCGATAATTTTCCCTTTCGGTGCGCCAAAATTCGTGCGGAACCAGAACAGCGAACCGTTGTTGCCTAGGTACACGTATTTGGTATCGAACTCGGGCAGTAGCTCGACCACCTTGGCGTCGGGTTTATCGAGCCGTTTGTAAAAAATGGCGTTCTTTTGCTCGGTGCCGCGATGCACGCTGATCACCAAATATTTGCCATCTTCGGTGGCGATGCCTTGGAATTGCCACTCTTTCTTGTCGGCGCGCTGGTAAATCAATTGGTCTTCCGACTGCGGCTCGCCAATTTTGTGATAATACAGCTTTTGATAATAGTTCGTGCCGACGTACTTGGTGTCTTCTTTCGGCTCATCATAACGGCTGTAGAAAAATCCTTTGCTGTCCGGAGTCCACGAGATCCCAGAAAATTTGATCCACTTGAGTTCGTCGCTTAAGTCTTTGCCCGTCGTGACATCGCGCACTTTCCATTCCTGCCAATCCGAGCCTGCCGTGGCCAGACCGTAGGCCATTAATTGGCCGTTTTGGCTCACATCGTAGTCCGAAAGTGCCACGGTGCCGTCTTTGGAAAGTGTATTAGGATCGAGCAGCAGCGTCGGCTCGGCATCCAATCCGCTGGCCCAGTACACCACGCTTTGATTTTGCAGCCCGTCGTTCTTGCTGAAGAAGTATCGCCCGCCGCTCGATCGCGGAATTCCATAGCGGGGATAATCCCATAATGCCGTGAGCCGTTTGCGAATCGCATCGCGGCTGGGAATCTTGGCCAGAAATTCTTCGGTTAGCTTATTTTCTGCTTCCACCCAAGCGCCAGTCTCATTGCTATCGAGCTCTTCTAGCCAGCGAAAGGGATCGGCGACTTTTGTCCCGTGATAATCATCAACCTGATCGGCACGCCGCGCGGACGGATAGTTGATTTGCAAAGGATCGGTCGCAGCGTCGGTTGCTTGCGAAGAATTGGTAGCGAGCAGAGAAATGGCAAACAGCGGCATAGCAAAAATGGCAAAGAGAAATTTGGTCGTAAAGTGCATAAGCGAAATTAATCGTTCAAAGTAGGAATCAGGTGTTCGATTTAAAGCCGATTGTGTGCATTTCCCGCCGGTAAAACCAGCGGCCAGTTTTCCTGAGGTGGCAATCGGTGGCAATTTCCAAGCTTACTGCGCCATAAAAGGACGGCTGCGCCGATTTGGCAAATTTTCATGCCGACTTTTCGTTAGTGGCTGCTGGTTTGGGTGTAAATTGGGAGTGGGGAATGGGGAATGAATGAACCACAAGAGAGACAGAAAGACAAAAGTGCGGAATGTGGAGTGGGGAATATGAATGACAATACTTGGCATATCGATTTATAAGTTTTATTAATGGCAATGTCCCACGAAGACTACGATGTCCACGAAGATTTCTGTTTGCGCGAGTGTTACCTTCGTGGGACAGCGACTACTTAGCCTGCCTAAGTTCCCTGATTTGCTGTCCTGTCAAAAAATATTCATATGTTCATATTAGGTAAGAGGCGAGAGTTAGGGATAGGATGGCCCCACGAAGGTTGCGAATATCGGGGTGGTGTGCGCGCCATCTTCGTGGGGCCATGTGTTGGCCTAGGTTCGTCATCTTATCTAAGTGTACATTTGTTTCAATTTAGGGTTCAGGGTTCAGGAGCCAGAGGTGTTTAGATGCAAATGGGGAATGGGGAATCATGACATTGGAAGAACAGCGCGTGACTGAAAGTTGGAGACCCGCAGGCAAGGATCGGCCGTTGATTTTCGTCGGGTTTTTGCGTCATTTGGTTTATTTATTCAGTTGAACGTTCATACTGGCGCTAGTGGTTGTAGGGTAAAAGTGTCGAATTTGCCGAGGGTTTTTGCGATGTGCGCGCA
>CAZIGP010000676.1:0-3243 GCA_964538425.1 uncultured Pirellulales bacterium
TGACGGCATCGTGGCCAGTTCCAGTCACGATTTGTGTACCGCAGCAAATATCGAAGAACGCCTCACCCAGGATCTCGAATGGGGCGAAGGGATCCGATTCTTCGCTTGCCTCAGGAAAGCTTTCAATTTCCGGCTCGCGGACCTTAACACTGAGCATCGTCAAGGCATCGTTGCCCGCATCCATCTGAACACTGAGAGAACCCGTGGTATTCGTACGGCTGATTGACAACGCATCATTGCCACTGCGAGTTTTAATGCCTACATCATCGAAAAAATTGCTCGTATCGATCGTAATGGCCTCGTTGTCGGTCCCACCATCAATTCCACACAAGCCATTTACTTTAAGACCGGTCATCAGCAACACATCGTGGCCGCTACCGAGCAAAATACCAAGCTGGTCAGCAACGTAAACATTTTTCAACGTGATTACGTCGTGTCCACCTTTCATATTGATCGCAATGTCGGTAAGTCCGTCGAATCGTTGCGCAGAATACGAACCATTGATTTTCGTTCCAATTCCCGTAATGCGAACCGAATCGTTATCGATCTTCTCCATCAAAAAGCTGTTGCTGCTGTTATCCCCCGTGGCGAGTAATTCACCGCCGAAAAGTTGCACTTTGACATTGCCCGCTAGCATTTGTCGAACTTCCAACCGTTCGAACAAGCCCCGTTTCCTGTTGCCTACGCTAAGCCCTCGCATAATCAATGACTCCATTTCATCCTGAGTGAACAAATACAGACCCGCGATAGCTTCGCAATTTAATAGGAAAGAAAAGAAATGTGAAGGAGGGAAGAGTAGATAAAAAATAGCGATTAGCAAGACTTTAATGATGGCTGACGTCAGACCGCTCATCTCGCCACAAGTAGAAGCCCGTATTAAAGATAGGGAGATAACAAACGAGCCACACCATCCCTCAAGCGAATGGGCAATTTGCGACTATCGACTTCAGCTAACGTCAGTCGCCTCGCTGCACTGCGCTTGGCTTCAATCATCTCGTCCATGCGTGTGGCCAACTGACGGTCGTAAATTTCGACATTAAATTCAAAATTCAACCGCAAGCTGCGAGCATCCCAGTTGCCCGACCCCATCAGTGTCCACAAGCCATCTACCACCATAAGTTTGGTGTGATCAAACGGCGCCGGTGTCAGCCACACTTTGCAACCACTTTCCAGCACCTGCCACAGAGTTGCCCACGTGGCCCATTGCACGGTCGTCAAATTCCCGCGTTCAGGCAGAATGATATTCACATCCACGCCGCGCATCGCCGCAACATTGATTGCCGCAATGATCCCGTCATCGGGCAAGAAATACGGCGTTACAATCGAAACTTTTTCTTGCGCTACGCCCAGAGCTCCAATCAATGTAAGCCGAATTTTGCCTCGATCTTCATCAGGCCCGTACGAAATACTACGCGCTAGCATGTCGCCAGCATCTTTCAATGGCGGATACCACAATTCACCGGCCAAAACTTCTCGGGTCGAAAACACCCAGTCTTCGGCAAACACCTCTTGCAAATGCAACACAATCGGTCCTCGCAATCGGAAATGCAAATCTTGCGTCGGGCCTTTCAGGTTTTTAGAAAGCCAGCAGCCTCCGCGAATATTCATTCCACCCGTGAAGCCAAGCTCTCCGTCAATCACCATAATTTTGCGGTGACTGCGCAAATTGAAATAAGAAAAATAAGCCGGAACCAAAGTCGGCATGAAAGTTCCGTAAGGAATCCCTGCTTTTTTCAGCTTGTGAACGATCGAAGGAATGGTATAGCGCGCACCAATTGCATCCAGTAGCACGCGAATTTCTACACCGCGCTCTTTCGCTTTTGCCAGCGCATCAACAAACATCTGCCCCACTTCATCGTTGTCGAAAATATAACTAGCCAGCGAAATCGACTTCTTGGCCGACTCGATCGCTTGCAGCATCGCGGGATAAGCCTCATCACCATTGACCAGCGGCTCCACAAGGTTGCCCTTCATCAAATGCCGACCAGTCACCGTCCCTCCAAGTTCCACCAGCTTGCGAATATGATTTGCATCCTGTCCTAAAGCCTGCAAAATCATCTCCGGCGACGCCACGTAAACATCGTCGGCCGGTTCACTGGCCGATTGCCCGCTCCGTCTCATAATGGCTCGCCGCTGGACGCGATTAATGCCGAACACCCAATACAGCGCGGCCCCAATCAGCGGCGTTAACAAAATTAGTCCCACCCAGCCGATCGTTGCCCGGCTATCTCGCTTGTAAAGCACCGCATGGCACGTGGCGAGCGTTTCAATAATCGCCACGCCAATAAAAGTAAGATGAGGCCAAAAGTCGTAAAGGAATTCGCTCACGGCTGAATATAAGTAGTTTGAATTACTGGGCGCATTTAAAGAAACGCCATCACCTCCCCAGACGCAGCTAGCGTAGCGTAACTAAAACGAAGTTGCGAGTGTGTGCAAAGCAATAACTTTTCTTGCCATTGATCCCATTTGCTGGACGCATTGCTCGTTACATCACTGTTACACAACTTTGCTTGCCAATCTCGAAGCCAAAGCACTAAAATTTTGGCATGAAACTCACACACCGTTTGTTAAAAATCGTGGCAGTTGTCAGCTCGGCTTTACTCGTGGGGCTTTACATCTACGACCAAGCCGGTGGCACTCTACTGAAAAATCTGTATCGAGGCGCGCCAGCAGAAAGTTCGCCAGCACTCTTGCCCGGCTCGAAATCAAAGACGCTCGGGCTTGCTGTCGATTCATCTAAACCGCCAGCGCTCATGCCAGGCCGGAAATCATCGCCCGTGTTTTCGTTGCCGCAATCACCCGACTTACAGTCGGATCAACCCATGCCCGCGCAAACCAGCCAAACCAGCACACCGCAAGTTCTGTCATCCGGCTCGAAATCGAAGGTGCCACTTATTCCAGTGCCACAAAACACCACCAATGCACCTGCTCCCGCCGAACAAAATGTGCTGCCCAGAACTTTAATTCACGGCTCAAAATCGTTTTCGCCCGTCATTCCGCCCCCAGGCACGACCAACGCAGCACCACCCGCTCCCAATCAACCACAGTAAATACCATGACCGCGCAAGCACTTTTATTTTCGTGCGGAGCAAGCTTCTTATTTCTCTGCCTGGTATTCAGGCCGCTCGAATGGGCTTTCCCTGCCAAGCATGGCCAAAAGTTTTTCCGTCCCGCCTGGTGGATCGATCTGTGTTTCTTCTTAGGCCAATATTTACTCTGGACCGGTGCCGTTTTTTGGCTCCT
>CAZIGP010000677.1:0-1163 GCA_964538425.1 uncultured Pirellulales bacterium
GCACACTTTTGGTTTTCCAAAAACTGCAAACGCTTGTGCGGTTGTATTGTCCCAGTATTGCTGTCATAGCTCAAGTAAACTGGCCCCCGGAGTAGGCGTGTCCAGTCGGTGAGGAGATCAATCAAAATTCCGACAGCGCTGGATGCTAGTACCCCGTTTGCCCAGACCACCTGCGGGCGAGGGCCGGCAGCACCATACCGTTCTGCCTCCCGTGCAAGTTTTACGTCCGTCAGGAAGCCTAAGCACGACATACATAGCTCTCCCGGCATCGAAAGTATGACTTGGCCAGCCATGCGTGGTGGTTCATTCCCGGCCTGATGCACATCCAGCCCAATATCGAGGTAGGGAATGAGGTTGCGTCGCGTCGTGATTTCTATGTCTCGCCGTTCGGCGTAACTGTCAACACACCCAAAAACAATATCGCAATCTCGCAATTGCTCAGCCGCATCCTGCCAACGCGATTGCATTTTATCGATGTGAGCCGCCGGATTAACGCCTTTAATAACGCGAGCAGTGACACCCACTTTCGGTGTACTCTTCTTAGCATCCGAGCAAGTCCCGCCAACAAGCCTGTTTAAATTGGAACTTTCAACAGTATCGTTATCAAAAAGGGAAAACCGAGAAACGCCCACGTGTGCCAATTGTTGAGCGATGTGAGAACCTCCGCCTCCTAGGCCGATAATTCCGACGTGGCAGGCCATGATGTTTTGCGCGGCCGAAGGCCCGAGAAATGATTGCCGAGAAAACCGGTCGATTTCAATCGGCGAGGCAGGATCACGACGTAACAAGGTCATCGGAAATCCAACAATAGTAATGTTCTCGACCGCTTGAAACGAATCACACCCCGGAACCAAAGCCTCTGCCCATGCAGCATCACGACTGAGTATCAACAACCCGTGGATCGCATGGGGGGATGCATTCCTTATCGATCGCATCATGGGTCGTAGTTCCTGATTGTCCGTGTAGCTCGGCCCAGGCGGTCCGTAGTGATCGTGGATATGGACATGCAGCACGCCTTCTCCCGTCGTCAAAGCCCGTTGCATTGCTCTTCGGATAGCTGCCGAGTTAATTCTAGCACCGACATTTGGATCGTCTATGTAGTCATCATCGGGCACCGGTTCGTAACCGCACACGAGAATAGTCCTTCCGCCCCTTATCGACCG
>CAZIGP010000677.1:1173-3240 GCA_964538425.1 uncultured Pirellulales bacterium
GACCGGGTCCATTTGGTGAAGACAAAGCCCACCCTTTCCGCAGCGAATCGGTGTGGCCGCAGAAGGCTGTCGCGAATCTCTCGGTCGAGATGTTTGGGTATTCGAAACGCGATCATGTTTGTAGTGCTTTCAGATGCAGCGCCAATATTTGTATCAAGCGCAATCCTTGTTGTGTCACTTTCCACGAGTACGCGTACCAGTTTCTTTCCAAAATGCGAACGCCATTTGTGTTCCAGTTCAGTGGTTTGGGTGACGGTACCTGTTGTGCAAAAAACAATCGCGACGGATAACCATGTCGGTCCGCGGTGGGACATAGCAGAACGTCCACAACAGAAGGTGAGCTGCCCGGAGGCAACTGAAATTCAGGAATTAAGAAATAGACAATCCCGCCTTCCTCTGCACTAAACACCGTCGGAAAGGCGGCTTTCAATTCCTCGACCTGCTCTGATGGAAATGACATACACTTAAGAGGCGCCACCGTCCTTAGGGTGACTTAGGAAAATCTCACCGCCTTTTAGAGTTACGGCTCCGTCGTCCGGCAAAGGTGTCAGTTTTCCATCGACCAGCTGTTCCAACTCAAACGCAAGCGGAACTCCCGCAATCGTTTTGATTTCTACAACCGTCTGGTGACCCCTGTGAATCTTGTAGGGTTTTGTATCTACAGTGATCGTCACTATGGGCCCCTGCTCGTGATCCTTATCTTCGCTCTTATTATCTTGTGCCATAATTACTTATAACAGTTTAATTGTTAATTATTTGCTAGCGAACGTTGCGCCAAAGCAACGCTGTTGCAAGAACAATACGAGATTTGACTTGTATTGCAAGTGCAACGTTGTATTAATTATGCAACGACGAAATTATGCAGAGTAACCCAGGCATTGAGCTCGAAAAATTGGCTGCCCATCTCCGTACAAAACGTGGGGACCGCGGACTCCGCGCCGTGTCGGAAGAAATCGGTGGAGTGAGTGCTTCAACACTTTCACGGATTGAACAAGGTGGGGCTCCCGATCTTCCCACCTTCATGCGGATTTGCTCTTGGCTGGGTGTATCACCCGATGTATTTGTGGAATCATCACTGGGCCTAAAACGGAAGAGTGGGACAGCTTCAGAAATTCGCCTGCCCGAGGCAATTGAAGCGCAACTACGGCATGACGGCGTCCTTCCCACCACTACAGTTAATGCGATTTCAGAGATGATTCGGATTGCATATCAGGCAGCTGAGGCGAACCCCGGCAAGCCGAACTCTGGCAAGTAGTTGATGGGAATAGTGGTTGCTCAACCGGTTCGGAATCGATACAAACCCGTGTTTTTATGATCGACGGAGAGAATTCGGTCCTGCCAATTGTCACTTTTGACGACAAGACCGATTGGCTTGCCCTGCATCGTATCGCGCAACCGCATCTTGAAAGGGCAGGATTGGGAAGACTCGTTGCGGCCTTGAGCCCCAGCGCCAAATGTATTGCCGTTGAGCGTGAGTACATCGATAAGGACTATCGCGACACTTTTTCAAACTTTCACTCAAAACGCTTCAGCACGCCGAGGTCCCGTTGCTTACGGTTACATTTTTTTGACCGAGAAGTCACCAGGGCAAGTTTTCGCGAAGCTTGTCTTGACCAAAAGAAACTGAAAGACCTCAACGACCATTACCTAGGCTATTCGGTAATCCGGCCCACCAAGCCAAACTGCATCGGCAGAACCCTGTTGACCCCCGCCTCCCGTGGTCCCGCATCTGCATTCGCAAGCCTTTGCTTCGAAAAAGTTTCAATCCTCGGCACAGAACTCGAAATCACCGGCTTTCCTTTCATTAGCCAAGACTCTGATGTGACCGTCTGTGCAGAATCGTCTCTCTGGATGGTCTTACGATATTTCAGCAATCGTTATCGTCTTTATCCTGAAACATACCCTTTCCAAGTGGTCAATCTGACAAAAGATTATTCACTCGGCAGGATTATCCCAAGCAGCGGATTATATATATGGCAAATGGCGGAGGCTCTACGACGAGTTGGACGCCCACCTGTCATTTATAGTCGCACGAATTTCTCGGATTTTGATCATCTGCTTTACACA
>CAZIGP010000678.1:0-3238 GCA_964538425.1 uncultured Pirellulales bacterium
GAGGGGCAGATTGCGCTGGAAACGCTCTTCCAGCGGTACCCAGGTTTGAAACTCCAGCGAAGACGAAGATATCGTTGCCAGCGCTGCCGTCGAGATAATCGTTGCCGGCGCCGCCGGTGAGCGTGTCATTGCTCGCATTTCCCACGAGGGTGTTGTCTCGCGTGTTGCCGGTGAGAGAGTCGTTGTAGGCCGTGGCCCACACTGTTTCTATGCCCGTATTGGATGAGAGCGTAAGACTGAGCTTGCCACTAGTTACCGCCTGCGCAGAGGTGGAGCTTAAATCCACGTTCACGCCATAGCCGAAATTTTCGAAGTGCAGACCGTCGTTGTCGGCGCTAGATGCTTCGGTAATTGTGTCACTGCCGAGATCGGCCGTGCCATCGAAATAATAGATATCGGAGCCGGTGCCGCCGGCGAGGGTATCGTTGCCGGCGTTGCCGTAAAAATAGTTCGGGCGGCTGTTGCCGGTGAAAGTGTCAGCGTAGGCGGTGCCGAAAATGCGCTCGACGCCGGTGCTGGATGAGAACGTTAAATTCAATTTGCCGCTGACCACCATTTGCGTGGAAGTGGAACTTAAGTCGATAGTGGCTCCGGCGCTGAGACCGACCAAGTTGAGACTATCGGTATCTGTATCCGCTGCTTCGGTAATCGTATCGCTGCCGAAATTCTCGCTACTCCAATAACGATATTCATCCCAACCACTGCCGCCGTCGAGAATATCGTTTAAGGGAGAACCTTGGATCGTATCCACGCCATCTTCACCGTAGATTTCTACTGAGCCATTTGTGAGCGAGGTAAAGGTGCTAGGGGACACGCCGGTTAGGTCAATGCTGTCGTTACCACTGCCCGCTTGAACCACGATGCCTGTCACACTAGAAGCTGCAATGCCACCGAGAATTTCAGTGCCACCGAGTGTGACATTACCACTGACGTTGCTTGCTAACGCAATCGTGTCGTTCGCACCATCGCCACTGATTGTCAACAACCCACTTGCGAATTGAGGGGTAACAGTCATCAACGTGCGCGGTTCGAGCGATTCGAGTAACAAGCGCCGTTGCGATTTCGATCGCGGCGAATGTTCTTTGATTCGTAACCCCAGTTTTCCCAGGGTATTTTTCCAAGACCGAATCGGCAGGCGCATGACGAGAACTCCTTTGTGCGCAAATACAAAGGCACTATGAAAGCCGCTCAGCAGCCGCTTGCACTTTTTGAGCGCGCAGCAGCGACCGCTAACTTGCTTTCACAAGCTGACTTTGAGGAAATAATGAGATCTAGCCCACTTGTAAGCAGCTCACGCCAAGTTCCTTCCGACGGAGTACTAGAAACTGCCCTGAGGAATCCTTGTTCTGTTCGATCCCCCTAAGTGAGTTTCCCACTTTAGCGGTGGTGGGGCGGATTGCAAGCAGATTTTTCCAAATTTTAGCCAAATTAAAATCTGGGTAGATGAAATAAAGTGGGAAAGGGCATGGCGTTGAAGCCGTTTGATGTTTTGCCAAACGGTTATCGCTTAAGCTTTTGCAATTCCTTGTAGCGAAAGCAATCGACCAGATGGTCGTTCACCATGCCGACGGCTTGCATGTGGGCGTAGACGACGGTGGGGCCAAGGAATTTGAAGCCGCGTTTTTTTAGATCTTTTGCCCACGCGACGGCTTCGTCAGTGTAGGGTTTGCAATCTTTCAGCGTGCGGGGGTGATTGACGATTGGTTTGCCGCCAACCCATGACCACATGTATTTAGCGAAGGTGCCGAATTCGTCGCGCACTTCGAGTAATCGCTGGGCATTGTTTACGGCGGCTTCGATCTTGGCGCGGTTGCGAATAATGCCGGCGTCGCCGATGAGGCGTTTCACATCGCGTGCAGTAAACTGGGCCACTTTGCGATAATCGAAGCCGACGAACGCAGCGCGAAAATTTTTCCGCTTATGTAGCACGGTTCGCCAGGAAAGGCCGGCTTGAAAAACTTCCAGCACGATGAACTCGAACAGCTTGCGATCATCGTGCTGGGGCACGCCCCACTCGGTATCGTGATAGGAAATGTAGAGCGGGTCGTCGGCAACAGGCCAAGGGCAACGGATGATTTCTTTGGTAGGCATGATTTTAAGAATGAGACAAAAACGTGTCGGGGTTCAAAATTGCAATTCCTTGATACGGATTCAAAACCAACAAATCTTGATCTCCCGTAACTAAATGAGTTGCAGTGCCACTGACTGATAATTCTAGATATTTATTGTCATTTGGGTCTCGACAATCTGAAATCGACACCGATATTTCAATCAGCTCTGCCTGTTGCACGAAGGCCGACAAAAATGCTGCTCGTTGATCGGGAGTTATGTAGCGATCGAATTTAGGACGAGCTAAAACATCATGCAATTCAATAAGTGTCATTTCGGAAGTAAGAATTCTTCCCGCAGAAGCCGCTCGATCAAACGCCTGCCGAGGAACGGAGCGAGGTAATAACAAAGCACTGACAAGTACATTGGCGTCGAACACCACCCGGAGTTCATTCGCCATTCAGCAGTTCCTTAAGCTTTTCGTCCGTCAAACCTTTTTCCAAAGCCGACGTGCCGATTTCATCCATGATTTGTTCCAAAGGCTTGCGAGCATCAAGCGTTAACTCTCGCAATCGCAAGCCAAGAAGAAGTTCGATCTTGCGGCGATCTTCGGGAGCGGATCCTACAAAAGCTTGAGCAGCTTCGGAATCGACAGAAATTGTGACAGGAATGGTGCTCATGCCATTATTTTAGCACGCCGTCATCCGATGACCAAGTCGATCGGGTTACCCAAACAACTCGCTCACCGGCTTGCCGTGTTCGACGATAGGGATGGGCCGCCCGATGGAACTCATATTTTCTTTGGCGGCGTCGATGTGCAAACTTTTGCAGAAGGTTTGAAAGAGATCGCTGACGGTTACGGGGCGGTCTTTGACATCGGCGCCTGCGGCATCGGTTTCGCCGATAACTTGGCCGCCACATAAGCCGCCGCCCGCCAAGGCAACGTTGAAGGCGCGAGGATAATGATCGCGGCCGCCGCGTGGGTTGATTTTGGGGGTGCGTCCGAATTCACCCATCCAAATGACGAGCGTCTTTTCGAGCATGCCCCGATCGTGCAAATCGAAGAGCAGCGTGGCGAATGGTTTGTCGACCTGTTCGGCCAACGTAGTGGTGCGGTTGAAATTGTCGTCGTGGGTATCCCACCCATTCAAATTGACTTCGACGAATGTCACCCCCGATTCGATCAACC
>CAZIGP010000679.1:0-3228 GCA_964538425.1 uncultured Pirellulales bacterium
GGAAAGCGTAAATGAGTGAGAACGATAATTCGTCGTGATGATAAGTGCGATGGATCGGGTCTTTGCGGAAGTACCGCAAAGTGTCATTCATCCAACCCATGTTCCATTTCAGGCTGAAGCCCAGCCCGCCCACGTAGGTAGGGCGCGAGACACTTGGCCATGCGGTCGATTCTTCAGCAATCGTCAGCACACCAGGATGCTGTAAGTGGGATTGAATATTGAATTCCTTAAGGAACGATATCGCCTGCAGATTTTCACGGCCGCCATATTCGTTCGGAATCCACTGTCCTGGCTCACGGCTGTAATCGAGATACAGAAGTGATGCCACCGCATCCACTCGCAAACCGTCAATGTGGTATTTGTCGAGCCAAAACAGCGCGTTGCTAATAAGAAAATTACGCACTTCATTCCGGCCATAATTGAAGATCAGAGTTCCCCAATCAGGATGTTCACCTTTACGAGGGTCTTCATGTTCGTAAAGCGCGGTCCCGTCGAATCGGCGCAATCCATGAGCATCGCGCGGGAAATGTGCGGGAACCCAGTCAATCACCACGCCGATGCCATTTTTGTGGCAGTGATCAACGAAATACATAAAGTCCGTCGGCGAACCATAACGGCTCGTCGCTGCATAATAGCCGACGGTTTGATAACCCCAGCTTCCAGAAAACGGGTGCTCGCTAACTGGTAGTAGCGAAAGGTGCGTATAACCCATTTCCAGGCAATATTCGACCAGTTGATGCGCTAATTCACGGTAGGTGAGCCAACGTGTCGGATCATCACCAGGGCGTCGCCAACTGCCCAGATGAACTTCATAAAACGAAAGCGGCTTGTCCAACGCCTGGCGTTGTTGGCGTTCGTTCATCCATGCTTGATCCTGCCATTGGTAACGATTAAGGTCGATCACCTTCGAAGCGGTTCGTGGCGGGACTTCGGCGCCGAAGCCGTAAGGGTCAGATTTATCGATTTCTTCGCCGTGAGCCTGCCGAATGCGGAATTTATAAAGCGTGCCATCCCCAAGACCCGGAACAAACAATTCCCAAATTCCACTAGGAATA
This sequence comes from uncultured Pirellulales bacterium, assembly GCA_964538425.1. Classification (GTDB taxonomy): domain Bacteria; phylum Planctomycetota; class Planctomycetia; order Pirellulales; family JADZDJ01; genus JADZDJ01. The sequence continues at coordinate 1,056 of CAZIGP010000679.1, forward strand.
TGCTTGCGCATCGGATGCCGCCGGCCGTCCCAAGCGTTGAAATCACCGACGATGCTAACGCCTTGGGCGTTCGGAGCCCAAACAGCAAAATTCACGCCTTCCACACCATTCACGGTACGCAAATGAGCGCCCAGCTTATGGTAGCTTTGCCAGTGGTTACCTTCGTTGAGCAAGTACAAGTCGTACTCGGTAAGCAACGGCGGGAAAGCATAAGGATCGTGCATGGTTGATTGCTCGCCGCGTTGATCGACAACTTTTAACAAGTAATCGCTAGCGACTTTATTTTCCTCTGCGGGGCAAATGGCTTCGAAAAGTCCTGCCGGATGGATACGCCGCATCGGTTGCGACTGGACAGCCCCACCATGTTTTGGATGGATAATCCAGGCTTGTTGCGAATGAGGCAGGTAAGCACGCACTGCAACGGCCGGCCGGCCAGCTTTTTCGACCGCATGAGGTCCCAAAATCTCGAAGGGGTTCTCGTGACGGCCTTCCAGTAAGGCACCGACTTTCTCCAATTCAACCGTAGTGCGCACTACCTTATCCTCCAAATTGCGTCCATTCGCAGGCTGATTTTGCACTGCTTGTTGACGTTTCGCTAGGTGTGAAATGACAAATTGCACAGAATGCGTGGGATTTGCGGGCTTCAGGCCGTGTCGATTTACGGCTCAAGCCGTCGATAAATGGGGGCTAAAAACGAGGAATTATTCCAACCAAGGGCGAGGTAAAATGCCTGTGCCAAGTTGGGCAAGGCGTAATCGCAAGCTGCTGAGTCTTTCTCGCAACCGGCGACGTGATGCAAGCCAAAAACGCCGTTTCTGATGTGAAGACTCCAACCGATTTGTTCCATCAGAAACGTCTGCAACCGGAACAGTGCCTTGCGGAAAAAAATCACTCTCTTTTCGCCGAGCAGATTTGGCCCGCTTTGCGGCACTGTGAGCAGCAGGACTAAACTTGACTGCAGGCAATAGCTCTTCTGCCAGTTTTGCTTCGCTCTCGTGCGATTCGTCGAGTCGCCAGACTTTGCAATCAACATCGTGGAATTGCAATGCATGATCGATCCGTCGCCAGAGGTCGCTATTTTTGATGGGTACCATTTCACCATGGCGTTCCCATTGCCAATCATTCGCTCGCCATTCTTCAAGCCCGTATTTCAACCCCTTAGATACGGAAACACTGCCAGTAAGCAGCGTTACTCGAGATGGCTGATCTAGCGCTTCCAAACCGCGTACAATAGCGAGCAGTTCGAGACGCTCTCCGCTAGCTTCGGGTTCAGCGTCATTGGCTTCGAATTGCCGTTTACCGTCGGCCGTTTGCAGCACGAAACGCCAATTCCCGCAACGCTTGTGCCGTTTGGCTTCGGCAAGTAGATGAAAATGCGGTGCGGGCGCAGGCATGGAGTAAGATTCCGCACATCCATGCCGCGGAGAAAGTCTGGAGTACTAGTTAGTCTCTTGTCCTGAGAAGCTACAAATTGCCGCACATATTGAGTCTGCGGACACCAGCTTGTGAGGACACACCAAAGCTCATCGACACAGATTACCTAGTCACAACAGTTTTCCTTGACGGCAAAGGCACTGTCTTATCGAAGCAGTGTCGATACAATCGTTTGCGTGAGTGCAAATCGACCGATGCATGATTCCCAGCCGACCACCCCTGACGCTCTCGAAGCCGAGTTGCGGCAGCGGTTTGACGTAATCGAGCATCAAATTTCAGTCGGCGGAAAAGCTTTCGATCTGCGGCATCCTCGCTCTGCCGACGATCTTATCGACGAGGCCGATTTTAACCGTGACGAGAGATTGCCCTATTGGGCCGAGATTTGGCCCTCGGCGTACGTATTGGCTGAAAGGGTTGCACAAGAGAGCGGCAAGGATCGCCGACTTTTAGAGCTTGGCTGCGGAGCAGGGCTTTCGGCCATTGCAGCATTGGCAGCGGGGTTTGAAGTGACCGCCGTTGATTACTATGCCGAAGCGCTCGAGTTTGTGCGGTTAAACGCAATCATTAACAATTTGCCTCTACCAATTATACGGACGATAGATTGGCGATCGTATCCTGCGGATTTGGTCGATTTTGATGTCGTTATTGCGGCAGACGTGCTGTACGAGCGCGATTACTGCCAATTGATCGCCGCCGCTTATAAAAAATCGCTGCGAATCGGTGGAATGGGAATTCTTAC
>CAZIGP010000680.1:0-3223 GCA_964538425.1 uncultured Pirellulales bacterium
CCTGATGGGCCACCAGAAGGTCGTCGCCGCGAGCGTCCCGATCGTGATTTGCAGCGAGATCCTGACGGGCCAACTCCTGACAGGAAACGCCCTGGTGAACGCAATCCCGGTCCGGAAGGCCGCCCTGAAGGACCTCTTCCTGGTAGGCGAGGAATGACGTTCGCACCAGCCTTGATGCGAGCTCTCGATACCAATCTGGATGGCAAGCTTAGCAGTTCGGAGATCTCCGAGGCGGCGACAGCTCTTAAAAAACTGGATAAGAACGGCGACGGCGACGTCAGTCACGAAGAGCTTATGCCACCGCAACTAGCTGGTGACTTTCCTGGCTTCCGCGGCCGGCCTGATGGCGATCCTGATCGATCCCCAGACAACAGGCAAAGACTCAATCCAGAAATGCTGCTTAATCGTCTCAAGCAGTTAGACAAGGATGGCGATGGCAAATTCAAAAAAGATGAATTGCCGGAGCGAATGCGCCAGCGATTCAAACAGCTTGACGCGAATAGTAATGGCTTTGTGGATGAATCAGAAATCAAGGATTCCTTGCCTCGTCTCATGCGTCGACCTAATGACGGCCCAGGCAGATCTGAAGGCCGTGATGCCCGTCGTCGACCAAATCCCCCGGAAGATCGCGACGTTGAAGAAAGGAAACCTGAGAAAAATTAAAGCAACAATCCCAATATCAGTGGTCACTTGGCGAAATAGTACTTAAATGATTTTCCTGGCCTATTCGCGGTTACTTTCTCACAAAAACAGCCTCACTTAAGCCACAACGTTCTCCCGCGACGCGCGCCTTTGAATGTCGCGCGTACCTTATCGCCCGGCGAAGCGTGCAGAGTCCCACCTGCGTTCGCCGGGCGTTCTTTTTGCATTCCCAAAAATAGCTCATTTTTGGGCGATATTTACTGCAACGCAGCTGATCCCTTGAGTGCCCGTTTTGCTCTTAAGGGCATGCCTCCTTGTGCTTCTTTTCACAATCTATTGACCAATTTCAAATTTTGATCATTTTGTAACGAAGATGCTTATTGAGGAGCCTAATTAAAAAAGATTGGATAGGTGAACCTGGAACATTTACTGCTTGTCATCCGTAATACTGGTACGGCGTTTGCACTTTTAGCGGCCGGAGCCGGTAAAAAACCCGTTGGAAGGAGAAAAGGCCATGGCAAAGCGATCTCGGAAACGGAAGAAAACCGAAGATGTTCGACCTGCTGACCACAAGTTACCTTCGGAATTAGCTGGAGAAGTGCAGTGGGTCATGAGTGGGCCAGTCTACGCCAAGTTTGATGCCCACATCGATAGCCAATTGGAATCATTAGTGTCTCGTTGGAGTCATGTAGCTGCCCCCGGTTCAAGCAGTGTTCGCCGATTCTTTCGACAAGCAGCCAGACACACGAGCAGCGGTCAGGTTTGATCGATTTTGCCGAGCCCGCTACGGCGGGCTCGTAGCCACAAGATAGAAATCTGCAGCCGCTACAGGCCGCTTGATAGTGGCGGCAGCCACTTCATCGTCTTTACGATCCGATGAATTTGCTCGCCGCATCTTGTACTCAATGCCGCTCAGTGATCCCGCTCGTTGAAGCCGGCCAAGCAAAAGCCGAAGCGTCGAATCCAAACTCGTCTTGACGAATTCGTGCTAAAGCTGCTCCAATCCAGAAAGTAAGAGCAAGTGCTTCATCCGGTTGGTAACACCCGGTGCAATAAATTTGCTCAATATTGTCATTGCGGCAAACTTTTGTTTGACCGCAAAGCGGTAGGCCCGCCCTAGAGCGCCCCGGGCAAATCGCTTTCGATCGCCGCGGTGCTCATTGATAGGAGCCAATGGAAATGGCAGCTAAGAAGAAAGCTACGAAGAAAGCCACTCGTTCTCCAAAGAAAAAGGCAGCCAAGAAGACGACTGGCAAGAAGTAGTCGCTATTTATTGAATAGCGGACGACTTCGTCCTTAATTGAATTACGACGAGAAAGGCCGGCCTGGACTCAATTCAGGCCGGCCTAATTTTTTTAAGCAATGAGGGGGCTTTACCACTGATTGCTACAGAGGTATATCCGCAGATGGACAGCTACAGAAATTAAAAGGACTTAAACAGTCTGGGTGTAATGAATACGTTCGACCGCATCTTTGAGTCGTGGCCATGGGAACCGTGGTTGACGGCGATGTTGCTTTTGATGTCGGTTATCTATTGGCGTGGTTGGCGAATGCTCGAACGCCGCAATCCAGATCGCTGGAGCATCCGCCAGCCTGTTCTTTTCATTAGTGGACTTGCCGCGTTTTATCTGGCACTAGCTTCGCCCATCGAAACGTTTGCATCGCTGGTCTTGCCAGCGCACATGGCACAGCACTTGTTGCTGACGATGGTTGTACCGCCGCTGGTATGGCTTAGTGCTCCAATGTTGCCGCTGCTTTGCGGAATGCCCCGCGAGATTCGTCAAGTCTGGATAGCTCCGTTATTGCGATGGGAGAAACTGCAACAAATTGCCAGGGCACTGACACATCCAATAATCGCATTATTGCTGTTCACTGGCGTAACGTGGTTTTCGCATTTTCCGACAATGTATGAATTGGCACTGGCTAATCCCATTTGGCATTACGTTCAACATGCGTGTTTTCTGACGGTCGGTTTGGTGTTCTGGTACCCCGTTGTCAGGCCGTTTCCTGCAAAACCATCGTGGCCGCTGTGGTTATTGGTTCCTTATTTAATTTTGGCCGACATTCAGAACACGGTGATTTCTGCCTTGCTAACATTTTCAGATCGCGTGTTATATCCACATTATGAAGCAATGCCACGACTCAGCAGCAGCTCAGTACTCGACGATCAGGCCGCCGCAGGAGTAATGATGTGGGTACCAGGATCAGTCGCTTTTTTATTGCCGCTGGCGTGGATTGGGATGCGCTTAATGCAAATGGAAAATGGAAAGCAAAAAATAAAGAGCAAACGACAGTTACAATCGCCAAGCCATCAAACACCTTTTTTTAAAAAAAACTCACCCGTTCGTTCTCATTTTGATTTGCTTCATTTGCCGATCGTCGGTCCCCTTTTACGCCATGTTCTTACCCGCCGCGTCGTGCAAATCGTGGCGATCATCGTTGCCGCAGCAATTATCGTAGATGGGCTGCTAGGCCCCCAAGTTGCACCGATCAATCTAGCTGGCGTGGCGCCCTGGATTCACTGGCGTGGCTTCGTGGTATTTGGTTTGTTAGCAATCGGCAATGTTTTTTGCTACGGGTG
>CAZIGP010000681.1:0-3208 GCA_964538425.1 uncultured Pirellulales bacterium
TTGCTAATCTTGAGGAGCGGTTAGTAAAGTTGACGAGTACTCTGCCAACCCGTGATGATCGAACACGTCAGTTAATTTTAACGCGAATGGCAGCATACCGAGCCACTAAACCTGATCCAAAGCTGGGCGAAGCAGTATTCGTGAAGACCTGTGCAGCATGTCATAAAGTGGGCGAAAAAGGAAACAAAATCGGCCCAGAGCTAGATGGCGTGGGTCTCCGTGGGCTAGAGCGAATTTTGGAAGACATTCTCGATCCAAATCGAAATGTCGATCCGGCATTTCGGACAACAATTGTTGTTGAAGATGGTGTGTCACGTAGCGGCCTCGTTGTCGCAGAGGATGAAAAAGCGATTGAACTCGTCGATCAAGCTGGTAAACGGCATCGAATCGAACTCACTCAAATCGAACCTGATTCGCGCAGGGTTTTGAAATTCTCACCCATGCCAGCTAATATTCAAGATTTAGTGTCAGAGAAAGAATTCTATGATTTGGTCAGCTTTTTATTAGAACTACGGTCGAAGTAGCTGCACCGATTTGCAACATGGAATGAATAAGAGCAGGCTACGTTGCTATTGAATCGAAATCCGTGGTCCAAAGCCATGCCATAACTATTCGTCGCATGTCTCCCGAACAATGAAACGATCCGGTGGCCGACGGCAGAGTTCGACAAAAACGTCGCGGACGAGGCTTTTTTGTAGGGGAGAAACGGTTAAGTAGTGATGCCTTCCTCCCTCAGCCGGTTCGAATCGCGTCGTTCCTTCATCCTCGACAATCACACGCCCGGCCTGCGAAAGTCCAAAGTATCCAGCATCTGGCCGGACGGCGTAAAGCACGCTCGTGAGGTCATACGTCGATGGATCGTAGGGCACTTTGTCCCATACTTTATATGCATCTACTAGCGGATGGTGTAGCACGTAGCCGTAGTCTTGTTCGATGCTCGCGCCAGGAAACATTAAGTGTCGGCCGACTTCGTATCCACTAACAACAACCGGCGTGGGCCAGTGATGAAGCACTCGCTGAGCCGATTTAATATCGATGTTAATGTTGTATTCTGCTAACCGTTTTTCCCCTTCTGCATAAACAAACCTGCCCGCCATCGCCGACAAAAGTCGTACTTTACTCCGAACAAGCTCTGGCCCGTCAAAGGGTGAAATAGCGTCCGCCTTCGAATCGAGAAGCCGCGCCAAGTTTGTAGAAAAACCGACTTGAACGATCACAACAGAACCGTCAGGCTGGGCTGCAAGTGTTTTTCGTAACACTTCAACGGCCTCGGGGGCATCGCCGCCATTGCGCAATTGGTGTGGATAGCGCAGTTGACCATCATTCAGTGCGGTGCAAACGGCCCGATTATAGTTGCCATCTTCCGGCGTGAAACCCGTGTGCGATGTACCAATAGGAATGCCCCCTCTTCCATAAAACGTGTTCATTACATCGACCATCGATCCCGCATAGGGATTGTCCTTGGTGATGGTGACAGCCAGTAACTTGCATTCTCCCAGACTCTGTAATGCATGAATCATGCTTAGCGCCATCGCGTCATCAATGTCATTACCAATATCGGTGTCGTAAATGATTGATACCGGCGGCGAAGCCGTCTGTCGAGCAAGAGTTACGTCTATGGCTGTCAAGCTCCAGAGAACTGTGACAACACAGCCAATGACAACGCCAAGATTCGTGCGGTTCAAAAGTAAACTTTTTTCTAAAGGGCAACTCATCGGTGAAACCTCGCGCGTGATGATGACATTTGCTTGCGATGCCTTCGTGTTTGGTGATCGATCGCCTGTTACTGCACCCCAATATTTCTATCGAGGTGGTCCGGGAACCCTAAAGTTCAAACGGCTGACTTTGGCCCGAAAAACCGGGTCAGACAGTTCCCGAATAGGCAAAGCAACAATAACCGAACATGATTTCTCGTTTTATGAAGTCTTGCCCAACCGATGGCTGAGCTGTTTGATCGGTGTCGATGATCGGCTGCCCAATCGTCGGATATCTTCGAGGGTCGGGAGCGAAGGCTGTGCTCCACGTTTCGTAGTCGACAGGGCTGAAGCCACCGACGCCACTTCGGAAATGGCTTCACACAGCGACATTCCCGATGCAACCGCAACTGCTAAAGCGCCGTTGAAGGCATCGCCTGCCGCCGTGGCATCGATCGCGTCGACTTTATGAGCCCCGATTTGCCAGTGCCCATCCCGCGTGGCGAGATAACTGCCGGCCGATCCAAGGGTAATCACAACATTCGTCACGCCCATTTGCCACAGGCATTCGGCAACAAGCTTTTGAAAGTCCGGAAGCTCCGTGCTTAACCCCGTCAGCAGCGACGCTTCCACTTCGTTCGGCGTTAGAATATCCACATATTCCAGTAGCTCCGTGGGCAAGGGAACGGCTGGGGCGGGATCGAGAATTACCGTAGCGCCGATCTTCTTCGCCGCCTTGGCGGCCGCCAGCGTCGTCTTTAGTGGAACTTCCAGTTGCAACAGCAGAACCTGAAATTTGCCGATGGCTCGCAGCGCAGCCTCAACGTCATCGGGCATAAGATAATTGTTGGCGCCCGATGCGACCGAAATGATGTTCTCGCCCTGAGCATCCACCAAAATTAAGGCGACGCCGCTGGCCACGTCTTTGGAAACCTTCACATGATCGGTGTGAAGGCCCACATCTGCGTAGTTTGACAAGAGTTGTTGGCCGAACACGTCGTCCCCCACACACGACACGAAGACCACTTCCGCCCCCAGCCGAGCGGCAGCGATCGCTTGGTTCGCACCTTTGCCACCCCCTGACATTAAAAATCGGCCACCAAGAATGGTTTGCCCGGGCTTAGGAATCTGTTGCGCGTGGATGCTCAAATCCATATTGGAGCTTCCCACGACCACAATGCGGGTAGTTTCCGACAAGTTTTTTCCGTTCAGCCAATTCATTGCCGTGTAACTCGCAGATTCAGGAGGGCCTGGCGATTACTAAAACGACGATGCCGATCGCAAAACACGCGAACATACCGACCAGCAACAAATGAGCTTCTTTCGACGCATTACGAAATTCACGCCAGACAAATACGCCCCAAATCGCTGCGACCATCGTGGCACACTGCCCCAATCCATAAGAAATCGCCGGACCAGCCTTCATGGCTGCAATAATGCTTAGCGTCATGCCGACGCACCACACAATGCCACCCGCGATTCCCAGCAAATGCTGACACAGTTGGCCATCGAAA
>CAZIGP010000682.1:0-2608 GCA_964538425.1 uncultured Pirellulales bacterium
CATTCCAAGGGGCGCGGCTGAAAATTCAGTTCGCGTTTTGCTTTGGCGTTTGAAGCGTCTCGCATTTGTGTGCCATAGTAAACTGCATCGGCGCCGCCGGATTTTAGGGCATCGTCAACCGTGCCAAGCTCGACCGATCACGCCGCGATTGTGGCGGCAGTGTCGATCAAGTTCGTCATGACGTTGATGTTGCCGCGGACGGCTTTGGAATAGGGGCATCTTCGGTGAGCGCCATCGACCAGATTTTGAGCGGTCTGGCGGTCGATGCCTGGCAGGTTGACGTTCAAGCGAGCTTGGAGGAAGTATTCGCCATCGGTTGTGCCCAGATCGATTTCGGCGTCAACTGCGGCATCTTCCGGCAACCGGATCTTCGATTTGGCAGCTTCGATCTTGATTGCGGAGAGAAAGCAGCTTGACCAGCCTGCGGCGAACAACTGCTCGGGATTGGTGCCGTCTCCTTTGGCTCCGGGCGTTGTGAGCCTGACATCCAAACGACCGTCGGAAGTGCGTGATGTTCCTCCCTCGCGGCCACCGGTGGTATGGGCCTTAGCTGTGTACAGTACGTTTTGAAGTTGAGTCATGACATTCTCCTTTCAAGTTGGGTAATTGGTGACTGCTGGATTTGTTGAAGAAATTTAGTTGGATGAAAATGCGCGCCAATCTTGGCTGAATAGCTGCAACGATACGCCGAGTAATACAAAGTCTTTGGCGACGAACTGTCCGGGCACCACGGAGAGAGCGGGGAATCCGCCGACCGATGCTTCCCAGACGCCGGGAGTTGTGATTAAGAAGCTCAACGTGGTTAAAAACATGCCGACGGCTGCTGCGCTGCCGACCAGTGAGGCGCTAGTCGAGAAAGGCCGGGCCGCGATGAGCAGCGCGACGGCGATTTCGGTGCCGCCTAGCAACGCAGAGAAGCCACGAATGCTGAACACCGAATAGGCCCAGCTCATGAGCGGACTGTTGGAAACAAAGGTCGAGATTCCTTCGGCCTCGTAAGCGGTGAATTTCATGCCGCCGATCCACAGCAGTACCAGAACAAGGCCGTATCGGGGGGCGTGGCGCCCGAGGGCTTCGAGCTTATCCGACCAGGTCGTGCGTGTTAGTTCCATCGCCTGTTGATTGGTAATGTGTTGAGTGTCAACGTGTTGGTTGGCAATGCGTGTGTTGAGAGAAGTTGTCGACATGTGTTCTTCCTTTCAAGGTGGTTGAGTGTTGTGCGTGATTTCGGGGAGATGGCTGCAAGCTAATCTCGCTTCCTGAACCTTGGATGCCGAGCACTACGATTCCTTACGAAAAAAGAAAAAAGGTCGCTTTAGGGCCGTTTAAGGGGGCTATTTGGTTGTTACACCGTTTACAAAAAAGAGAGGTAAGGAATCGCTAGAGGCAGCGTCTTAAGAGGCAGGCGCCGACGAAGGCCGGTGCCCAGCGTCTACTCCGTCGATAGGGTGTGGTATATTGCTGCTGTTCAGCGATCAACCATTACCACGGAAGTAGTACGGATGACTGCTCGCCGCAATGACGATGAATGGACGCGTGATCTTGTGTCGCAGGACATGGCGCTGCGCGATCATGCCGTCGGTGACCTTCGCGACATGTTGTTGCGAGGGCTAGCCAAGAGCCTGTCGAAAAACTACCGAGTCGACGACGCGTTTCTAGAAGATGTTGTGCAGGAGGCGTGCATGAAGATTCTTGAAAAGCTTGGTGGCTTTGAAGGCCGAAGCAAGTTTCGGACGTGGGCTGTGACTATTGGGGTGCGAACGGCCATCAGCAAAATGCGAAAGCGCGATTGGCAGAACGTATCGCTGGAGAGTGTAACCGCCGGCGCGAACTTTGATCCTCAGATCGCTGTCGATACGTCGGAGACGAGCGATCAGACAAATCGCCGATCGAGGTTTTTGAATAAACTGAAAGAATTGATTGACAGCGAATTGACAGAAAGACAATGGACCGCGATCACTGCAGAGCTTGGCGGCATGCCACTTCCACAGCTTGCCGAAAAACTTGGCGGCAACACGAATTCGATCTATAAGTTGCTGCACGACGCGCGGAAAAAATTGAGGAGCGGTCTGGAAGCATCGGGGTTTACCATCGAAGACGTTCATGAGGCATGGGCATAAGGCGAAAATTATGGCGCTAAATTCTGAACAAGTTGGTCGACTGCTCTCGATGATTAAACAGACACGAGAAGTGGAGCTTACGTGCCCAGAGTGTCTTGATGAGCTGGATAAGTACGCTCAAAGCATTCTCGACGGCATGCCGATTGACGGAGTGCTTGAGCGCGTGCGAGAGCATCTTGAGGCATGCCCGTGTTGTAGCGATCAGTTCAAGCTAGTTCTTGAAACACTGGAAGCGATTGAAGAGTAACGGATTGCTGGAAAGCAGCTAGAATGATGGAGACTAAGACGATTATGTACGTGCTGCTTGCAACGATTTGCGGAATAGTTTTAGCAATTATTTTGATTTATTGTTGCGCCATACTGTCTGGATTTGGTCATGGCTGGAATGCCCCATTTATGGTTAGTATCGTGTGTGCACCACTGGGGCCTCTATCGTTAATATCGGCTGTTAAGAGGCGAGAACGAATGGGGTATTGTAAATCTGTAGT
>CAZIGP010000682.1:2618-3208 GCA_964538425.1 uncultured Pirellulales bacterium
ATTAATTAGTGCAGATATTTGCGTGATATTGTTATCGCTCGATGAAGGCATATCGTATATGCACAAAGCATGCAGACACGCGCCATTATCTCTGATGGTTATCGCATGCATTTGGATTGGTTTTCACATTTGTGCAGTGATGCCGACAATGCTGTTGATTTTTAATCGAAAATCAATGCGAGTGCAGTAGGATAGGTTTCATCATTGCATGGAGAAGACGACGCACCCATTAAAACAACTCGCCCCTGGCGAGCGGGTGCCGGCCAGGGGCGGAGGTGAAGGTCAGGTGAATAAAATGCTTTCAACTTTCCGTCACATGTTTTTGTTTTAAATTGGTTGCTGGGGAAACTAGCGTCGGCCGTAGCCGCCACCACCGTAGCCACCGCCGCCACCACCACCATAACCTCCACGGCCACCGCCGCCGTAGCCGCCACGGCCGCCGCCACCACCACCACCAACACGCTCGGTGCGTTCACGAGCTTCGTTGACAGTTAATGGCCGACCACCAGTGTCTTTACCATTCATACCTGCGATTGCGGCTTGCATTGCTTCTTCGTTTTCCATTTCGACAAAACCAAAGCCGCGAGAGC
>CAZIGP010000683.1:0-3198 GCA_964538425.1 uncultured Pirellulales bacterium
CGAGTGATGGAATCGAGGAAAATCACGACATCGGTGCCATATTCTACTAACCGCTTGGCCTTTTCGATCACCATCTCAGCAACTTGAATATGCCGGGCAGCATCTTCATCGAACGTACTGCTAATTACCTCGCACTGCGGACCTTTGACTTGCCGTTCCATGTCGGTAACTTCTTCAGGTCGCTCGTCGATCAGCAGCATAATGACATAAGCGTCGGGATAATTGGCAAGTACCGCTTGAGCCATCTTCTGCAACAGAATCGTTTTGCCGGCACGTGGCGGACTGACAATCAAGCCACGCTGGCCGAAACCGATAGGCACAATCAAATCAACCACGCGCATGTTGAGTTCGTCGGCGTTGGTTTCAAGAACAATCCGCTTATCTGGATGTAGCGGAGTCAGATCATCAAAAAAGACTTTTCCAGAAAGCTTATTAGGATCATCGTGATTGATCGCTTCGACGCGCAGCAGTGCAAAATAACGCTCGTTTTCTTTTGGTGGACGGATTTGACCCGCTACTGTTGTTCCGGTTCGCAAACCAAACCGGCGAATTTGGCTCGGCGAAACATAGATATCATCGGGGCAAGAAAGATAATGATAGTCCGGGCTGCGCAGAAATCCGAAACCATCGGGCAAGATCTCAAGTGTGCCTTCGCCAAACATCAGCCCATTCATCTTCACTCGCTCTTTGAGCAGCTTGAAAATGAGGTCTTGGCGTTTAATACCGGCAATCTCAGGCAAGTTCTCTTTGCGGGCTTCTTCGATAAGCTGAGGCATCGACAATTTTTGCAGTTCGGCAATATGGATGTCACCTTGCTTGATATTCTCGAACTGCTCGTGAATTACATCCCCGGAACTGGCTTCGTCGGCGATTTCTTCAGCTAACGAAATAGGCTCCCCTTCCGCCTCAATCTGTCTTTCGATTTCCTCGAGCGTCGGCTTTCGACCATTACCACCAACCGATGGCGGCGAATGCATTCCAGCCAATCCGTGACTACGCCCTTGGTTAGTGCGAGGTCTATTAGTAGAGCGGGATATTTTGTGCTCCGACATGACGACTGCTCCTGATAGGAATTGCTGCGGACGCGCGGAAGGCGGCCGCGGAGGGGAATTCTTTCGGCAAAATAATCAACCTGGTGGCCAACATCGTGTTGTCCAAACACGTAAGTCCGTTGGATGGGGCCGGTACGAAACGGAACGCTTCCTCGTCCGCTTCAAAACCGGATGCTGTGCGCCGTTAAGACGCATGGAAAACTATTGATGGGATGCTCTGTACCGGGGAAACCGAACGGCCTCAGAAAGGAGGAGTCGCCAACATGATGCTGACAACCGATTGACAGCCGACTTTAGCCGGAATGGCTTAGCGACTGCCATAAGCGTTCGACCTGGGAACTAATATACCTAAAATCTTGTGAGTTATCTACCACAAAATTGGCTAACCGGCGTTTCTCTTCGGTAGATTCTTGGCAGGCTTCTCGGCGAGCAAACTCCTCAATTGTCCAGCCTCGTGCTGTTGCCCTGGCCTGACGTTGCTCAAGCGGGGCATCCACGAATATTAAGGCGTCGCAAAAGTTATTCCAGCCTGCTTTTAACAAAACAGGGGCATCAAGGATGGCGATTTGCACACCTTGTTTAGCCATTTCATTAATCTGAACTTTTAGCTGTTTGCGAATTTCGGGATGCGTAATCCTCTCTAATTCCTCTAATTCCCGTAGACTCTGGGGGTGTGATCCAAAGACAATTTTTGCCAGTGCCTTACGATCGACCTCGCCATCCTTACCAATTACATCCTGACCCCATCGTCCACCAATGGCTGCTCGGACGGCGGGTAACCGCAGGACTTGATGCCCTACTTTATCGGCATCCAATATGCCAGCGCCAAGCTGGCGAAAGATTTCGGCTACGGTGCTTTTACCACTGCCGATGCCGCCGAGAAGACCAATAAGTTTCATGACGAGGAAATTTCAAGTTTTTATCTACCGACTAATTTTGCAAGATCAGCAAAATAATGTGGATAGGTTTTTTCCGTACACCGAGGATCTTCGATGACGACATCAGACACTCTTAGGCCGGCCAATGCTAAACTCATTGCCATGCGGTGGTCGTGATAGGTAGCCAGACTAGCACCATGCAGCACCCCTGGCACAATAGTAAGCCCATCATCCAATTCTCGCACTTCAGCGCCTAATTTTCGTAGTTCGATCGCTAAATTTCCAATGCGATCGGTTTCTTTATGGCGATTGTGAGCCACGCCGGTGATGGTAGTTGGGCCTGAAGCAAAAAGCGCAACCACCGCCAAGGTTTGTACGGTGTCGCTAAGTGCATTCATATTTACGGTAATGCCACGCAGTTGCTTTCCAATAATCGTCATTGAATGACTATCGTGCTTTATTTCACAACCCATTTGTGCCAAACAATCGCAAAATACAACATCGCCTTGCAAACTATCGCGTGACAAGCCTTCCACAGTGACTTGGCCACCGGTAATTGCCGCGGCAGCAAAGAAGTAACTAGCCGCCGAGGCATCTGGCTCGATGTTATAGGAAAGGCCACGATATCGTGCTGACGGAACAGCAAAACGTTGCAAATTGCTTGTCGGCACATGAATGCCAAACGAACGCATTACGTGCAGCGTCATAGATACATAAGGTTGCGAAACCAATTCGCCTTCGACAATTAATTCGACAAGTTGCTGAGCATAAGGTGCTGCCATCAACAAACCACTAAGAAACTGACTGGAAATATCTCCTCGCACTGTCGCCTGTCCCCCTCGCAATCCGTTGGCCTCCACAATGACTGGCGGACAGCCACTATGCATTTCACTGCTGGCTTTTACACCAAGTTGTCCTAATCCATCAAGTAAATCTTGGATTGGCCGTTCATGCATTCGCGGCGTACCCGAGAAACGAAAGCGGCCCTGACCTAAAGCCGTTAAGGCGGTCAGAAATCGCACGCTTGTGCCACTATTGGCGATATAAAGGTCGGCATGATCTACCGGAATTACACCGCCACAACCATTTATTTTCAGCGTTGCTGGAGATAAACCAACTTCAATCTTAACGCCCAACTTACGCAGGGCATCGATCATTACTTGCGTATCTTCGCTTTTGAGTACGCCGTTTAAAGTTGAATTTCCATTTGCCAAGGCCGCGCAAATCAATGCACGGTTCGTGATGCTTTTTGACCCGGGTGGTCGAAT
>CAZIGP010000684.1:0-1095 GCA_964538425.1 uncultured Pirellulales bacterium
ACCTGGCCACCAAAACTGCGTTCCGAAAGAGCTTGAGCCCATTGCCCCTGCCACGGCGTGTACCAGGTGTTGGGCACATGAATCAGCGTGGCAATCTGTTCTTGCACTGCTTCCACGACCTCGGGAGGGCAATGCCCCAACAAATTGCATCCCCAACCAGGAAACAAATCGAGATACCGGTTTCCTTCCGCGTCCCAAACATACGAACCTTCTCCTCGGACCAGCGACACCGGAAACCGGGTATAGTTGGCAATCACATATTGCTTGAATAGGTCAATCGTATCAGCAGAAGAAAGTGTAGCGGTGGCTGGCATGGCAGAAAGAGCTCAGGGTTTAGGAAAAATAGAATGACACTTAAGCATGAATAGATGTTCGCGATTCAACTCCCACTTACGGTTTAACTCGGAAAAGCCAAAATCACCCATCTCGTAGCATTTCAGTTCCGACGCCGCGGTTGGTATAAATTTCTAGCAGCAGTGAGTGGCGTACTCGCCCGTCAATAATGTGGATTTTTCGGACACCTTTTTCGAGCGTCTCAAGACATGCTTCGACTTTGGGAATCATCCCACTTTCAATCACGCCGTCTTGAATCAACTGTCGGGCTTGTGTAGCGGTGAGCGAATGAATCAGGGTACTAGGGTCATCTTTTTTCAATCGCACACCATTCACATCACTCAAATACATCAATTTCTCGGCCCCTAAGGCCGTGGCAACCGCTGTCGCGGCTGTGTCCGCGTTGACGTTTAACTTCTGGCCATCAGCTCCCAAGCACATCGACGGAATCACGGGCACTTGACCTGCATAGCAAAGATTCTCAATCGTCGTGCGATCAACTCGTGTCACCGTACCCACATGGCCGAGATCAACATCGTTCCCTTCGCCATCTTTCAATGCCATGCGTTCGCCGAATAGCACATTCGTGGTGCGGAAATTGAGCGGCATCGCCCGACCGCCAAATTCTTCAATTTTAGCGGCGATTGCTTCGCAGGTTTCGTAGGCCAAAATCTCTTCGACAATTTTCAGCGTGGCGTCATCGGTATAACGTCGGCCTTGAATCTTCTTCGGCTCAAGCCCTGCCGCTGCCATGGCACGATC
>CAZIGP010000684.1:1105-3173 GCA_964538425.1 uncultured Pirellulales bacterium
CCGCACGGCGTCGAGCAGCAGATGATGCAGCGCCTTTTCCTCCTCCATCACGCTGCCGCCGAGCTTGATAACGGTCACCTTGTCGCGAAACCGCCGAATCCAACCGAGAGCCTCGATCAGCACGTCCGCTTTTTCGATCGCATGTTGATGATGTTTTTCGACGGTCACTGCACGCGTTCCTCTTTCTCAACTTCGGTAACCCACAGCGGGCAACGAAAAAACCGCGGACGATACGGATCGACGCGGAAAGGAAGAACATCAAGAACGCAATCTGCGATCTTTCCAAATTCCTATCCGCAACAACCCGCAATAATCCGCGGCACTAGGCTCGGCATGCTACGTCAAAGCAAATTCCCGTTAGTCATTTGCCCGCCGAAACCAAACCAATTATTTTAGAATTACAACCAAGGGTGTCAACCATTTGCAGGCAACCAAACGGCACTATCTCCGTAGTACAGAGGGGAGTGGCAACCTTTTGCCAGCCTTTTCATAACCCCCTGTGTGAACGTGAAGTTATTTTGATAGCAAACCTCTCCTGACTTATCGATCGATAGCTCTGCCAAGAAGCCGACTCCTCTTCACTTTCAATTTCGAGAAAGGGTCCACTTCTCCTTAAAAAATCTGTTGACTCAATCAATCCCGCCGACTATCCTAATTGCAATTCAATTGCATTAAGGTGCGGTAGTAATCAATGCTTTACCAAGCGACAATTTGGCTGCTGCTTGCCTGTTACAGCGTTATTGTGCTGTGTGGGCAAGGCTTGCACGCATGGATTGAACATGGAACATGCTGCGTTTCCGACAACTGCGAAGAGCGTGATTTAAGCCACAAATCCTCCTGTTCGCACGCATCCCATCGATGCACGCATCATCATTCGCACGGTACGAAAAAGCACTTCAGTAAAGCACGCAGTGCTTCCCAGCCTACCAAAATCCCTGCCGGGCAAGTCACTGCATCAGGTTTAATTCAATCGCACTCCTCTGGCAGTAGCCATGATTGCGAACATTGCGTTGTTTGCCAGCATCAATCCCTAGGACAAATATTTGCTTTCACCCCGCCAACGATTCAAGGCCCGGTTGTTTGCGAATCTGTTTGTTCTCTCTATCAACAGCCGGCTTTTGCCCCGACACTCCGTTCGTCGGCCCAGCCGCGCGCGCCGCCGGTCGCTTAACCGTCGGCTTCTTCGTTGCGTGTCGATAGGTGCAGCCTGCGCAAGGTTTACACTTGTGCATCGCTAACTGCAAATCGCTGCAAATCACGGATAAGTACCATCGTTGCATAGATCGCCCGATAGATGCACCTACTGCGTATTAGTCCGTGGCTTGCTGAACCAACCTATTCCACGCATTGATTCTCTACAGCTTCGTTTTTGGAGAGTTTCGCCATGCGCGCAAAACGTGGATTTTCGTTGATCGAATTGTTGGTTGTCGTTGCCATTATTGGCATCTTGATTGCGTTGCTTTTGCCGGCCGTTCAAGCCGCCCGATCGGCAGCGAGACGGACCAACTGCGCCAGCAATTTGCGACAAATCGGCTTGGCAATTCGCGGCTACGCCGACTCTCATCGCGGACGATTTCCCGACAATGCCCATACGGGCGAATCGTGGATCTACACGATAGCGCCATACATGGAAAACGTCGATGAAATTCGCATCTGCCCCGACGACCCCAAAGGTCTCGACCGCCTCAAAAACAAGCTGTCGAGCTATGTAATGAATTCGTATTTAACGTCCGAAATCGGATCAAACGAATTCAATAATTACAACAAAATCAAGGCCACCTCGAAGACGATCGCGTGCTTCGAACTGGCCGATGGCAAGGCCGCCGACGATGCCACTTCTGATCACATTCATGCTCATCTTTGGTTCACCGGCGTAACGGTTAGCCAGGGAACCGTACTGAAAACGATCGAAAGAGACATCGCAACTTCTCGGCATGGAAGCTTCGCTCATTATTTGTATTTAGACGGTCACGTCGAACTGCTTTCAAGCACCCAAATTTCTGAATGGGCTGTAAAGCCGTTCAATTTTGCCAAACCGTCTGAGTGACATTTTGTTTCATCAACCTCA
>CAZIGP010000685.1:0-3173 GCA_964538425.1 uncultured Pirellulales bacterium
TGGAGGATTTTTGGCACTTGGAGGCCTGCCAGGACAGGACTCCGCCGGTACCAGTGCGATTAACCAGACCGGCGGAACACTCTTGGCCTCTGGTCAACTTGCGTACTTTATGTTGGGAGGCGCTGCGGCTGCCACGGGCGTCTACAACCTTGATGGCGGCCTTCTCCAACTCGAAACCAATATCACCAATGGGGCTGGTACCGGCTACCTAAAGATCAACGGCGGTCGGTTGTTCTTCCGAGATGCCACATCCATCGACGTTGATCATTTTGAAATCGGAACGAAGAGCGGAACTACTGGTCAATTTGCTTTGGCTGCCGGCAAGACGATGCTTGCCGACGTCTTGTCCCTTGGATCAACCACTAGCACCGGCATCTTCAACGTTATCGGTGGCACGGCAAAAGCCAATGACCTCGTGTTCGGCGGCACGACGAGCAAGGTTCGCCTGGACTTGAGCCAGGCTCTCGATGTTCGTCAATCGAACTACTCGTTGGCGGAGGCGAATGCCGACATCGCAGCCGGACGCGTTGCCGGCTATCTTGACGGAACCGTCGCTCAGGCCAGCACAGTAAACATTAACGGGGTTGCTTACACGCGCCTTCTCGGCACAGGAACGCCGAAACCGTCGACGTCAACGTGGACCATGGACAAGCCCATGGTCTTTTACTGGCCCGGTCCCGTCGGACTCTCCGACGCTGTGCTCCAGCAGGCGGTCAATGGAGGTTACAACATGGTTTGGAGCCGCGACGGATATGGGCACGACACCGTCGCAGAAGTGCAGAGGGCCAGCTCCTTCGGTCTGCAGACTTTTGTTAGGTACAACGACTCCTTGCTCCAATATGAGTACAAGGCACTGGACGACCCGGCGAAATTGGCGCAGCTCAATTTCATGATCCATGAGCTTAAGACGTGGGCACCGGGCCGGGGCAACTATGCTTACTTCCTTGGTGACGAGCCAGGTGCCGCAGATTTCCCTTACATTGCACGCATGATGGCCCATCTTCGCCAGCGCGACCCAGGTCACTTGGCCTATGTCAATCTTTTTCCCAACTATGCAAGCACTGACCTGCTCGGCGTTGGCGACTATAACACCTACGTGAACCAGTACATTGATACCGTGCGGCCGTCGATCCTCAGCTACGACCATTATCAGTTCTTTAAAACGAGCGACACGAGCGGATACCTTGAGAACCTCGGAATCATTGCCACGGCCGCAAAAAAAGCCGGAATTCCGTTCGTGAATGTCGTCCAGAATAGCGCCCTGCTTAGCGTATGGCGCGTGCCTAACGCCAACGAGTTGCGATTTCTCACGACCACCACGTTGGCTTACGGCGCCCAAGGGATCGGCCATTTCCTTTATCAAACGAACATTCCTAATACGGGAGGACTTGTGAACCCCGATGGCACGACGACGGCTGTCTATGCCGAGTCGACGCCGTTGAATAGGGAGTTCGAGAACGTTGCCGCGCAGTTCCAATCGCTGAAGTGGATCGGCACGTACTTGCGAGGCTACAGAACCGACCGCATGCCACCGGGGACGACGCACCTGCCTACGACAGGCATCCCTTTCAACTTTACTCTCCTGAACACCATGCTGTACAACGACGGGGCGCCGCTCAAGGGCGTACTTGTCGGCTTTTTTGATAGAGAGGCTGGCACGGCGATGGTCGACGCGACATTCGCCTACCTTGTGAATCTTGATTACACGACAAGTAAAACTTACACCGTGACGGGACTTGGCGAGCTATCAGTTTTCGACGCCGCAACTAATGTCTGGACGGCCATAGGCAGTAATCGGGTCACGCTGACCCTGGAGCCAGGGGGCGGCAGGCTGATCGGACTAACAGCATTTGTACCCGAGCCTTTAACAGTTACTCTGTTATCTTCTGGAGTAATTGCCATGGCATTCTTCACTCGTTGGCAACGTCACTCGCAGAAACGCACCCGGAAGCGAAAGCTACGGTAAGGAAATGAAAATTGTTGATGGATGGCCCTTTCTTCGTCAGAGATCTGTATTGAGGTTGTTCAGGAAGCGTAGTTTACGCGGTTGTTAATTTCTTTCTGCCTCAAGTAGGCAGCGCTCCATAACCTTACGGAGCAACTGCGCAATGTCGACTTGCTAGCAACCTTCTTCCGGCGCTGTGCCTTGCAACGAGAACTAATCGAGGAAATCCAAGGCTACTTGAAACGCGGCAAGATACGCACAGCGAATCACGCGTTCTCCGTCCAATCATCCATTGCCGAATGGACACCAAGCGCGGGTAGGAATGTGCAAAAAAAGGGGATATTTTGGTTTGTTTGATAAAGCAGGATACCCCCTTTGTTTCCTTCCGCTTTTGTTTCTTTTTGATTGTGTGTCGAATTTGGGGATCGCCAAACGACTAAGGGATGTAAGACCAAGACAAGAATGTCCAAATAAGAACCAAGGAGCAATAGCGATGCAATTCATGATGCTGATGATCCCTGATGTTTATCGAGGCAATAAGAAGTTTAACGGCGGTTTTGTGCCCGACCCGAAGAAACTTGAAGAGATGGGCCGCTTTAATGAGGAGTTGGGCAAAGCCGTCAAAATCCTGTCGGTGAACGGCCTACATCCGCTGAGCGCCGGCGCGCGCGTTTCGTTCAAGAAAGGGAAGCCTACGGTAACTGATGGGCCGTTCGTCGAGACAAAAGAGGTGCTGGGGGGTTATTGGATGGTGGAGGCCGACTCCCAGGAAGAACTTGTGAAATGGGCACAGCGGTGTCCGGCCGAAGAAGGGGATATCATTGAGATCCGTCAGATCTTCGACGTGGCAGACTTTGCTATTAAGAAGTAACGGGCCATCTATGGCGCAGGGCCAAACCAGTCGCCCCAGGATCCGCTCAAAGTAGGCAGCGAAAGTCTTCATGATTGGTTTGTCCCCACGCTCACATCTAAATGGGCAGATGGAAACCAGGATGCTAGTTTCTAGATGCTAGATACTGGATGATGAAGAGATGAGAAGTAATTTCAGTGCAGTCAGTGGCCAGAAAGCTATATATTTTAGCCAGCCGAAAGGTGTATTTGTTTTTTGCCTTACAGTGGTGGCAATTTTCCATAGTTGTGGATGCGACAATTCACCACCAGCTAACCTCGGCTCGATTAATACAGGGCAAGGGGCGATCAGTGTCGATGATCTATCGATATCCTACGA
>CAZIGP010000686.1:0-1707 GCA_964538425.1 uncultured Pirellulales bacterium
GTGAGTCGACCGGCACGGATGCTTCCAATAATCAGCTTGCCGCTGCGACCGAGATTGCAAAGCCTAAGACCGAGAAACCAGAGGCAACCTCAGAAGCGAATCCTAAAAGCATTCGCGACATCACTTTTGATACGATCAAGTTCGAGATGAAGAAAGAAGAGCCATTTCTTCGCTCGATGCTCACACCTGCGATCGAAAAGCTTGCTGGAACTCGCATTCGCATCCGCGGTTATATTTTGCCGAGTTTTCAACAAACCGGCATCACTCAGTTTGTCTTGGTGCGAGACAACATGGAATGCTGTTTTGGTCCGGGGGCGGCGCTGTACGATTGCGTCGTCGTTGAAATGACCCCTGGCACTTCGGCCAATTTCACTACGCGTCCTGTGGCTGTCGAAGGGGTGTTCGACATCCGAGAGATGATCGGCCCTGATGATCGGCATCTGGCGATCTACCATCTTGTGTCGAACAAGGTGCGGTGAGGAGGCCATGCAGACGGCAGAAGGTGAAACGCAGAAAGCAGAAGGCAGAAAGCAGAAAGCAGAAACTTGTCGAGTACAGCTCGTCTTCGTCGGAATCAAAATATTCTTCTGCCTTCTGTTTTTTGCAGTCTGCCTTTTGTGGATCTCTAGTGCATCCGCCTGCCCCTTTTGTGTCGCGGTTAAACCCACATTGGTACAGCAGTGCGAAGCGGCCGAAGTCGCATTTCTAGGAGAATGTGTAACTTCGCAAAACGGCAAGCACGAATTTGCCGTGAAGCAGCGATTTTCTGCTACGTTGGCAAAAACTGGCCAAAGTAGTGTCATTGTTCGGTTGGAGGAAACCGTTCAACCCGGCACATTGGCATTGGTGTTGGGCGAGAGTGACGCGGGTCAATCGACGGCATCAAATTGGCGCTGCGTACCCGTCAACGAAACGGGCTTTGCCTATATCGGCGCTGCGCCGGATTTACGCACATCCGCTCCGAAGCGTTTAGAGTACTTCGCCAAATTTCTCGAACATGCCGATCCACTGATTGCCGAAGATGCATATTTAGAATTTGGCCATGCTCCGTTTGATATGGTTGTGCAAGCGGCTTCTGCATTAAACGCAGTCAAGTTACGAAAGTGGCTTGTTGACGCGGCTGTTCCCGTCGAGCGCAAAGGCTTTTACGGACTGGCTCTCGGCCTTACGGCCCAATCCACTGAACGCGCTGCGAATCTCGCTCTGCTAGAAAAGCTGCTGACGACTGAGATTCAACCCGGCGGCGATTTTCGCGTTGGTTTTGACGGCCTCATTGGCGGTTACCTGGTGGCCACTGGCAGTAGTGGAATCGACTTTGTCACGAAGCAGTTTCTTCTGAATTCCAAAGCCGCCATTGGTGATGTGCGGCATGCCCACAAAGCCTTGAGATTTTATTACGAATTTGGCCCGCCTGAACATCGCCAAGCGATCGCCGCCGCCACCCTGAACCTTTTGCATCGCCCGTCTGATGCGGCCGCAGCCATTACGGATTTGGCTCGTTGGCAACAATGGTCGGCTCTTGATCGCATCGTAGCACTCTATGACGAGAAAGACTTTGCTGCTTCGGACATCCGTCGCGCTATTGTTGGCTATTTACGTACTTGTCCATTACCCGCTGCGGAAAAATCATTAGCTGAACTTCGCCGCCGCGATCCTCAATCGATCATTGCCGCAGAGAGCGAACTCGAAGTGCTGAGCGGCAATCGG
>CAZIGP010000686.1:1717-3163 GCA_964538425.1 uncultured Pirellulales bacterium
GAGGACAAAGAAGAACCGCAGATGAACGCAAATGGACGCAGATCATTTAGTCGAGTAAGGAAGATAAAAGCGAGTTTGCGGTGTTCTAATAACTCATTCTTTTTCGGTATCTTTCAATCCTAATCGTTCCAGCCACTTCCGTGCGGGTTTTCGCGGTTTGCCGGCGGATTGTCCTTCGTTGATATCCTGCTCGTATTTCAGCGCTGCTCTGGCTTCTTCCAGTTTGCGAGTTTGTTCTTCTAAGTCCATGCGTTCTCGCGACATCTTTGCACGATGCATCGATAGTTCGATTTCGGCTTGTCGCAATTTTTCTTGCCACTCGGTTTCCAGCTTGGCCAGCCGTTCACGTTCACCGCAAATGATCTCGTCTTGATTGAGCGCTGCTTGGACTTCTGCATCCGGTTCCGTTTTGCGGCGTTCCTCGCCCTGCCCTGCGGTGGCATCGGCATTTTCAGTTTGCTCTGCAAGCTGCTGCCGCAATTCTGTGATTTCTCGATCACGCTGTGCTACGATGTCGTCGGTAATACGGATGGTTCCTTCAACCGTCAATCGATCATCCTTTGTCATTTCACTGGCGCTGTCCTCTCCTAAGGATGCCAACAGTCGCTTTTTGGTCGATTCCCAATCGGTACCACCACCCATGGATGCCGCCGGCGCGCCGGACGCTCGGAATTCTTCCAATTTTTCTTCCAGCTCGGCGTTTTTGCGTTTCAATTGCCGCACATCATCGACGGCCATCTGAAACCGTCGTTGCATGTCTTCGAATTGCTGGCTGTCTTCGGCCGCGGGTTGGGCGGCGGAAGACTCGGCTTCAGCGAGTCGGCGTTCCAACTCGTCGATTCGTGCCGAGAGCGTGGCTTTCTCGGCACGAAGATCGACAAGTTCAGCCGAGTCAGCATTTTCCGCTTCCGAGCGTTGTGCCAACCGGCGTTGCAATTGGGCGTGTTCCCCTTGCAAGGCAGCAAAACTATCGGCTGTTTCTTGGGCATGCTTTTGAACCTGGCTATGAAGCTTTGTCAGCCGCTCGATTTCCTGCTGTGCCGCCGAGAGCTCGGCAGATTGCTGCCCTCGATTTTTTTCCAACTGTCGGCGAGTATCTTCCCATTGTTGTCGCGCTTCGGCCAGCGAGGCTGTTTCTTCTTCGAGTTGCTCTCGTTCGCGACGCAACTGTTGGCGAGTGCGGTTAATTTCGCGGTCGAATACTTCTCGTTCTTCTTGAAATTGCGATTTTGTTCGTTCCGATTCTCGCTGAGCAATCGTCCGTTGCCGTTGGGTTTCTTCGGAGGCTAATTCCCGATCGTGCTGTACGGAAGTATGTTCGGCCTTCAACTGCTGGGCGATCCGCCGGCGTTGAGTGCGGGTTTCTTCACGTTGACGTTCTAGCTCTTCGAATTCCTTATCGAGCCGAGCTTGCGCTTTTCGCCTGTCGTCGCTTCGCTTGGGATA
>CAZIGP010000687.1:0-844 GCA_964538425.1 uncultured Pirellulales bacterium
AAGGTTTGATATCTCGATGCACGACGTCGCGGCCGCTGGCGTGAGCTAAAGCATCGGCAATTTGCAGCGTATAGCTGATTGCGGTGGCGAGCGGCAATATACCGTTGCGCTCGACTAAGTCGCGCAAGTTGATTCCTTCAATAAATTCAAAGACGATGTAGTTCCAGCCGCGATCTTCGCCGACGTAATAAACGCGACTGATATTTTCGTGGTCGAGACGAGCCGCCGATTGAGCTTCGTTTTTGAATCGCAGGAGTGTTTCTTCATCGCCGGATTGTTCCTGGGAGAGCACTTTGACGGCCACGGTGCGGTTGAGCATGGTGTCTAGTGCACGAAACACTGCACCCATGCCGCCGCCGCCGACAAACTCGTGAAGTTCGAAGTGCCCGAGGCGTTCGCCTTCGAGCAGCCGGCCGATTTCGTTGACGGCCAGCGCACCGGGGGCATGCGAAGGGGCTGGCGACTTGCTGATGATGGTGGGCTGGGAATCGAGCGGTTTACCGTCGATGACCGAAGTGGGGCGTTGCGAAACACTGCTGCCGCCGGCCGCAAGGCTGGCGCGACGTTTGGTGGAATGATCGGCCGCAACAGGATTGGCGGGGGACGACCCTGATGGTGGCGCAGCGGGAGGTTTCGAGCCGTGACTGGTCATGTTCGATTGAAGTGTCGCGGAGAAGAAACTGCTGCGACAAGCGGATGAGTGCCTGAAAAGTTCCGTAGCAAATTATTTTACTTGGGCAAAGTGTGCGGGGTCAATAAATCCTGACAGAATGCGGGCAATTTCGCTCGCCAGTGCTCGCTTGCGGGGCTAAGGGCGGCAATATCGGCGTCGCGGCCAGAAATT
>CAZIGP010000687.1:854-3163 GCA_964538425.1 uncultured Pirellulales bacterium
CGGCTGCGTAAAGTGCACGTTCACGCAGCGGTACGCCATTTTTGCTTTTTGAGCCTACGACATCGGCCAAATAGAACCAGCGGTCTGCTGCATCGAATTTTGTAATGACTTGGCATTCAAGCCATGCTAAAGCATCGGTAAGAGCAAGTTGGCCAGAGGGTGTCGTTGTCGTTTTTAAGTGAGCGAATTTATCGACATCGCGGCCAGAATTTAATCCAAATTGCCAGGCGAGTTCGATTTGGTCGGCCGTGATGAGGTGGGCAACAAACCGGCCGCTGCTTTCGATCAGCGAAGCGGTGAAATGATTCGGTGCAATGCCGGCGACGACGGTGGGTCGCTGCGAATCGATCGAGGCTTGGGAAACCCACGTTGCGACCAAGCCGCCGCGACGGCCGCCTGGCGCGGTGGATGTGACGATCCAGATTTCGCGATCGATCAGCCCGAAAACGTGGTCGGCGTTTTGCATCAGCGAATTAAGAGCAGATAGTTACGGGTTCGTTAAATAGCTTACGCGTTCATCAAGGGAAATCAGAGCGAAGGTTCTTCACCCACAAGTTTCATCATGGCTTCGTGCAACTGGGGAGTGCTGGCGGCAACAAAACGTGGGCGGTAGATATCGACTTGGCTGCCGTCGGGGTTGGTAATGATTCCTCCTGCTTCTTGCAACATGAGCGCTCCGGCGGCAACATCCCACGCATGTGTGTGACCACCCCAATAGGCGTCGAATCGGCCGGCAGCCACATAACACAAATTTAAAGCGGCAGAGCCGGTTCGTCGCACGGCGCGGCAGGCGACTACGACGCGTTCGAATTCAACAAGCTCACGGGACTTGGGTTGCATGCGCGGTGGAAAACTAACGGCCACGAGTGCCTCGGATATCTGCGTTGTGCGGCTGGCTTTGATGGGTTGGCCATTCAAATGGGCCCCACTGCCCGCTTCGGAAGTAAAGCATTCGCCGGAGACGGGATCGAAGACGGTTCCACAGACCAGTTGCTGTTTGTGGCATAAGGCAATGGATACACAATAATGAGGAACCTGATGAACATAGTTCACCGTTCCATCGAGCGGGTCGACAAGCCAACAGTAATCTGCATCGGAGCCGGTCGGCTGACCCTCTTCCCCTAAAAATCCATGTCCGGGGTGGACGCTCAGTAGTATCCGGCGGATTTTTTCTTGGGAGGCTAAATCTGCTTCGGTTACGAGGTCTGAAGGGGCTTTTTCCCGGGCTTGGAAGCGGCCAATCCAACTGAGTAACACTTGGCCGCCCGCTCGGGCAGCGTGCTCGCAGGTTTTTAGGTAATCAGACATATCGAGATAAAAGCGGTTAAGGGAGTCTACGTTGATATGCAACAATTCTATCCGATCAGGGGCAGGCAATAGACGGTGGGGGGTACGATATTAAAAACTTAAAATATTTTGACTAAAAGCTGGACATTTTATTAGGATTTGATATGATCAGCGATGGCAGAAGAAAGTGCCGAGCTTGCTTAACGGAACATTTGGCCATTGCACACTCTTTATATTTTTGCAATTGCCTCATTCACATTTATCCTGCTAGGTGTTCTTAAGTAGAATCGGCCTCTTCTCTGTTCCGGCCCCGCCGACTTACGCAAGTGAGCGGCGGGGTTTTTTATTTTAATCACCGCTCAATTTACCATCGCTTTCTAATTGCATGGGTGCTGCTGCCTGGCAACTCGACGGTCACGTTGCCAAGCTTGCAATCGCAGGGAGTGAAGTTTCCGTCGATCTGGCGCACCCTAGTCGAGGAATGTCTTTGCGACCGGGTGGTTCAACCGAAAACGTCTTCAGCGTGCTTGGTGTTGCGCTAGATGACAGTGAACCGCTTCAATCGGCAAATATCGATGCATTTGTACGTGGTCGTGATCTTGTTGCTACTTATGCGGAACAGCCACGTCGTCGCGTGCGAGCGCAAGTGTATTGGCGTAATTTAGAGCCGAGCGATTTTGCAATTGGTGAATCGCAACATGTCATTGCGGCGTTTGATTTGATTTTGTCCGTCAACACCAGCGTGCTCGATGAAGATCCACAATCGAACGTGCAGTCGCTCATTTCGCCAGTGATGGAAATTTTAGATTTGCGCGAAGATGGGAATCGTCGATTGTTCGCCGAAGCGTTGCAGCAAGCGGATCGACCGGCATCGATATCGACAGGGCATGTGGCCAGCACGCCGGTTGGCTGTTTTATCGTACGCTTGGCGGGTTCGTCCTTCAGCTATGTCGAAATGGTTCATCCGATCGATTATCAACAGAGCGATATTATTGCCGGCGATGGGGTGCCGCCGCGGGCTC
>CAZIGP010000688.1:0-2125 GCA_964538425.1 uncultured Pirellulales bacterium
CACCGCTTGCTCAAGTAGCTGCGTGCAGTTTGTGTTGCAGGGGACGGCTGCTTGATGTTGTGTCCAATCTAACTTGAATTGCAATTGCCGACGGCTGGCAATGGAATGAGCGCCGTCGAGCAGCGATTGGAATGCGTCCTCACGAACCGAGTTATCAAGGTGGCGTACGTCAACTCGCAATTGAACGCTAGCTGGAATGACGTTACCGACATTGGGCGATACGTTCAGTTGACCCACGGTCGCGACAAGAGCTGGCTGACTGCGAGCGATACGCTCTACTTCCAACACAAACTCTGCGGCTGCAGCGAGTGCATCGTGCCGGCTTGTCATTGGGGTAGTGCCGGCGTGTCTTGCTTGGCCAATAAACTGCATGTTTGCTCGAGTTTGTCCGGCAATGCCACTGACGATTCCTACAGGGAGATTTTCCAGTTCCAGTACCGGGCCTTGCTCGATGTGAGGTTCGATCAAGGCGATTAACTGTTGAGGCGGATAAATAGCTTCTCGGAGTTGATTCGGGTCGCCGCCAAAAGCTCGCAGGGTTTCTCGCATCGAAATGCCATCGGCGTCTTTTGAACTTAATAATTCGTCGGCAAGTTCGCCCACGATCGCTCGTGAGCCGATGTAAGGTATTTGATAACGCACGCCTTCTTCTTCGCAGAATTCAATGACATCGACGGCGAACGGTAGTTGGTGTTGTTGCTCTCCAAGCAGTTCAATGAGGGCCAGGCCCATCAACACGCCCAGTGGGCCATCGTAACGGCCGGCATTGATGACAGTATCAAAGTGAGAACCGATGAGAAGAACTTGCCTATCTTTCAACGCTTGATTTGATAAACCATTCCATCGACCGATGAAATTTGCGGCGGCATCGAGCTTGCATTGCATGCCGGCAGCTTCCATCCAACTGCGAAGTTTGCCGTGTGCAGTTTGCATTGCGCCAGAGCAAAATCGACGCGTGATTTCGCCTGGGCGCTCGGTGCAAGCAGCCAGTTCATCGCAGCGCTGCATGGTGCGGCGAGCGGCTTGTTGAAAAGGAGTGGCCGGCGGGATGGCGTTCATGGGCTTGAATGTAGCTGTAAGGGAAACAGTATGTAAAGCTGACGGAGGGCAAATGCTAATGCCGTCTTGACCTAGGTTGCCTTTATAGCGAACAATCAACCGAATGACCGTTGCACTTGAATCACCTTCGATCCAGCGACCTTTCGCATTGCCGGCATTACGGATTGGCAATGTCGAGATCGGATTTCCCGCGGTTCAGGCTGCCCTTTCCGGATACAGCGATTGGGCAATGCGCGTGATTGCGCGCCGGCTTGGCGCCCCTTATACATTGTGCGAAGTGCTGCTCGATCAATTTGTGATTACGGGAGGAAATTCGAGAAAAAATCAAGGCAAACTGCGAGTGACCGACGAAGAGCATCCGGTTGCTGGACAGTTAATGGGAGCCAACCCCGACGAATTTGCGCCCGCGGCATTACGATTGGTCGAGGCTGGCTTTGATGTGATCGACATCAACTTCGGCTGCCCTGTAAAGAAAGTGCTTGGTCGCTGTCGAGGCGGGTTTTTATTGGGCCAAGTGGAAACGGCGCTCGAAATTGTTTCGCGAGTGCGCGAGGCAGTGCCGCCGCATGTTCCGGTTACGGTAAAGATGCGCCGCGGCTTGGATGATAGTTCCGAAAGCCGCGAAAAGTTTTTTACCATTTTTGATGGCGCCTTTGAGCGTGGAGTGGCAGCAATTACGGTTCATGGGCGCACCGTGCAGCAGCGATATGTTGGGCCAAGTTCGTGGGATTTTTTGCGTGAAGTCAAGCAACATGCTGGAAATCGCACGGTGCTGGGCAGCGGAGATTTATTTACGCCGCAAGCTTGCCTCGACATGTTGCGATATACGGGAGTCGATGGGGTGACGGTCGCTCGGGGGGCGATCGGCAATCCGTGGATTTTCAACCAAATTCGCGCATTGGCCGCGGGCCTGCCGCTTCCAGATCCGCCGCGATTACACGAACAGCGACGCATCATTGAAGAACATTATCGATTGGCAGAAGAGATTTACGCTCCCGAGGTTTGTGGCCGGCAGATGCGCAAATTCGGCATTAAATATTCTCGGCTACATCCTGAAACCTTGCAA
>CAZIGP010000688.1:2135-3161 GCA_964538425.1 uncultured Pirellulales bacterium
GATGCGTTTATCGCGGTGCGTCGCTCCAATGAAGTGAAGCAAGTGCTTGATCGTTTTTACTTAGAGGATTTACCTGGCCGGCATCCCGAAGTCGACGTGGATGAAGTTTCATCTTGCGAAAAATTCTGAGTAGTGCATCAACGGATGCTTGCTTGCAACTCAGCCAGAACTGTCTTGTCTTGTTCAACGTTTTGGCGTTTTTTTAAGGCTGATGCAGCAGCGAGGTTTTGATAATTCCCCAGCGCCCAGGCAGAGGCTGCTCTGATTAAAGGTTCGTCGTCATTCAATCCTTTGGTAAGTGCATCGATTGCCGAATCCTGCCGATGATTGCCAAGCACGATGGCCGCATTGCGTAGTAATCCTCGCCGTTTCGCTCGCCACAGTGGTGTATGGCGGAAGCGTGCCCGGAACGCGGCTTCGTCTAAATAAAATAGCGCGGCCAGCTCCATCGGATTTGTGGCGTCGAGCGGCTGAAATGCCGGCTCTGTTGAAAGTGGCGCACGATGATTCCAAGGACAAACATCTTGGCATACATCACAACCGAAAAGCCAATCTCCCATGCCACTACGCAATTCGTATGGAATCGAATCTCGCAGCTCAATCGTGAGATAACTAATGCACCGCCTAGCATCGAGTACATATGCATCCACGAATGCATCGGTCGGGCAGGCATCGAGACATGCCCGGCAGGTGCCACAATGATCGGTTGCAAACGGCTCGTCGTACTCCAGTTCGACATCCGTCAGTAGCGCTGCCAAGAAAAACCAACTCCCCAATTGTTTGTTAAGCAGTAGCGTGTTTTTGCCGATCCAGCCGAGTCCCGCGAGCTGAGCGAATTCTCGCTCCAGTAGCGGCGAAGTATCAACCACGCCGCGCACCTGAGCTGAAGGAACTTGTTGCTCGAGCCAGTTGCTCAATTGATTGAGCCGATCGCGGATGATCTCGTGATAATCGGTTCCCCAGGCATAGCGAGACACCCTCCCCTGCCCTGCCCCAATTTCCTGTTGTGGTTCGGTGGTGCGGTAA
>CAZIGP010000689.1:0-3159 GCA_964538425.1 uncultured Pirellulales bacterium
GGTTGTTCAGCATTATACGGTGGCGATTTGACCATGCAATGACGCTTCGGCCAAATCTTGACCAGCCCAAACCAGCAATGGCAGGGCTAAAAGAACTCTACCTTACGCTGATGCGGAAGAAATCGCTCTAGTCTTTATCCGCAGGCAATTCATCCTGATCGGAATCTTCAGGCCGCTCTACTGGCAGGGAATATCGCTCATCCAGCCAGCGGGAAAGGTCGATCTGTCGACAGCGATCGCTGCAAAACGGCATTGATGAAGAAGCGTCGACATCGAATGGCTGTTCGCAAATAGGGCAACGAACGGTAGGCATGAGAATTTACGATTTGTCTTTGCCGGCAGATTTTTTGGATTCTGTTTTACCGCTTTTTGAACTGTCGCTTTTACTATCACTTTTTGAACTATCCGTTTTCGATTCTGACTTCGACTCGCCCGATGAAGGTTTGTCGGCTTCCGCGCGCTTTTTATACGATTCGCTACGATAGTCTGTCGTATAAAAGCCCGAACCTTTGAACATGATTGCCGCGCCAGTGCCAATCAAGCGACGCAGCTTTTTCTTGCCACATTCAGGACATTTGCGCTCGGGTTCCGCCGTAATCGACTGAAATAATTCGAATTCGTGATCGCAAGCGTCGCAGTGATAGTCGTAGGTAGGCATGGCCGAAAAACAAAAGCAACAAACAGGAATGAAATTAATTTGATACGTTTAGTCGGGCTTCTTCGAAACAATCACTTGTGCCGGCCGCACCACTCGGTCGTAAAGTTGATAACCGGTTTGCACGACGTTTAATACAGTGCTTTCCGGTTTGTCGGCACTAAGTTGTTGCATCACTGCTTCATGATGCGCCGGGTCAAACGGATGGCCTTCGGCTTCAATTATTTTACAGTGATGTCGCTCAAGCATTGCGCCTAGTTGCTGTCGCACAAGCTTAATGCCTTCAAGCAAACTGGCCGCATCGGCTTTTTTTTCGGCCGCATCGACTGCTCTGGAAATATTATCTAATACCGGCAGCAAATCGCGGATCAAGTCAATTTCAGCATAGCGGCGTTCATCTTCCAATTCTCGCCGAGCCCGTTTGCGATAATTATCTAACTCGGCCTGTGCACGCAACATCTTATCGCGTGCTTCACCAAGCTGAGAACGCACCAGTTCCATTTCCTGATCGGCGGTGAGCTCCGCTGTCCCAGAACCTACGAGCGAACCTTCAAAATGATCGGCGTCTGCCGGTTGTTTCTTTTGCGATTCGTTACCAGCCACGTTATTCCCCCTGCTGTTCGGCTTCCGCCGGAACGAAGTATTCTTTCAGCTTTTCCAAAAAAGTTTTTCGATGGGCC
Organism: uncultured Pirellulales bacterium; assembly: GCA_964538425.1. Classification (GTDB taxonomy): domain Bacteria; phylum Planctomycetota; class Planctomycetia; order Pirellulales; family JADZDJ01; genus JADZDJ01. The sequence goes on from CAZIGP010000689.1 coordinate 1,336, forward strand.
GAGACGTTTGTCTTTTCTTCGGCCGCCAGTTCTCGCAATAATTTTTCTTGCTTGCCGGTGAGCGATTTAGGAACTTCCAGTTGCATCACCACCAGCAAATTTCCGCGTCCACGGCCACGTGGATCGGGCATTCCTCGGCGATGCAGCCTAATAATTTCACCGGGCTGTGTGCCCGCAGGAATTTCCAGCTCTTCAGGTCCTTCGAGCGTAGGCACTTCAATTGTAGCCCCTAGTGCGGCCTGGGCATAATTAATGGGTACGTGGCAAATCAAGTCGTGTCCGTCGCGCTCAAATAGCGGATGCTCTTGCAAATTGATAATACAGTAGCAATCGCCTGGAGGGCCGCCATTTGGGCTTGGCTCGCCTTCGCCGGCCAACCTCACTCGCATGTGATGATCGACACCTGCTGGAATCACAACTTCGCGTTTGATGCGCTTTAACGTGTAGCCCGTGCCGCGACAAGATCCGCATGGATCTTTAATCAGAGTGCCAGCGCCTTGGCATGCTGGGCAAGCCGTTTGCACGCGGAAGATACCGCTCGATTGCACCACTTGGCCACGACCGTTGCAATAACGGCAAGTCTCGGGCTGTGTGCCCGCTTTAGCTCCTGTACCTGTGCATTCAATGCAGGTTTCGTGACGTTCGATTTGAATCGTTTTCGAAATACCACGCGCCGCTTCAAACAAATCAAGCGTAATTTCGCAAGAGACGTCGCTTCCTTTGCGTGGCCGGCGTCCACCGCGACCTCGATTACCGAATAGATCCCCAAATAGCCCCCCGCCGAACATATCGCCGAATGCTTCGAAGATATCGTTCACATCAGAGAATTGATGAACGCCGCCTTCAACACCTGCATGGCCGTAACGGTCGTATCGCGATCGCTTATCATCATCGGGAGCGTCTCGTTCGAATCGTAGACGTCATAGCGGACGGTGACGCCGGACGCCTTCTGGAAGTCGTCGACGGTGGTCTCGCCGATATAGTCCGACCAGTTGTAGACGTTGAGCTCGCCGGCGCTGCCGGCTTCGGCCGCCGGTGCCGGCTGCTCGGTCGATGCGGTTTGTTCCTCGTTTGCCGGCTGGGCTGCGGGCTGCTCCGTTGCCGCGGGCGCCGCTGCTTGTTCCTCTTTTTTCTCTTCGCCGCAGCCGGCCAACAGCAGGGCCGATACGAAGGCGACCACGCCGAAACGTGTTGATGTCACGATAAACCTCCAAGTGTCACGCGTAGGTTTCCGGGTCTCGCTCTGAAGATCAGGCTGTCCCCGCCTGATGAGCGTTTTATTACGCTGACGTTGCAGTCTCCCCAGCCATTCCAGGGCTGTCAACAGCGCGCTCGTTAACGGCCATTCAGGAATGGGTGGGGCACTCTCACCCTTTGGGGAAGTCGAACTTGTAGGACCGGGCCGTCGTGAACGCGGTCTCGGCGATCCGCGTATAGCGCATCGAGTCCTGGCGGAATCGCAGGTAGGAGGATGCGATCTGGCGCGTGATGTCGTCGCCGCGCTCCAGCAGCTCCTGCAGCACTTCGCCGGAGGCTTTACCAAGGGCGACCAGCACGTCGCGCGGAAACTGCTTGAGCTCGACGCCGTGCTCGTTGATCAGCGAGGCGAGAGCGGCCGGGCTGCGGCCGTTGAACTCGGCCAGCATCATGTCGTTCTCGGCGCTGCAGCAGGCCGCGACGATCTGCTTCAACTCGTCGGGCAGGGCCTCGAATTTGCCCTTGTTCACGATGCATTGCGTGGCGGAGCCGGGCTCATGGAACCCCGGCCAGTAATAGAGCTTGGTGATCTTGTAGAAGCCGAGCGAGAGGTCGTTGTACGGGCCG
>CAZIGP010000690.1:0-3154 GCA_964538425.1 uncultured Pirellulales bacterium
GATTTACCATCTCTCGGCTCGTCAGATTTGTCCGTGCTCTTTTCGTCGGCATCTTTCCCATCGGCTTTTTCGTCCGACTCATCATCGTCAGGCTTCGACTGGTCGCCATCTTCTTTTTTGGCTGGAGATTGATGGCCGTCTTTATCCGAGCCATCTTGGTCCAGTGGTTTATTGCGATCGTCGAATTTCTTCAGTTCTTGTTCTAACTCTTGGGTTTTTTTAGCAATCTCTTCTTGGCGCTTCGTTAACTCGGCTGGATCTCCTTGACCTTCGGTTTCTCCTTGCACGCCTTGCTCTTCACGAATGATTTTATTAATGCGTTCGATGAATTTTTTGATCTCAGCGCGTTCGTTAGGAATTTGCTTGTCGCGGTCACCGGTAAGCAGCAATTCCAATAGACGATTTAAATCTTGCTGGACAGAAACTTGACCTTTGTTGGCTTGATAAAGCTGTTCGTTCTCGAGCAGCTTCACAATATCTTCGAACTGCAAGCCAACTTGTTTTTCTTTGCTTTTGGCAAAAACTTGCCGCAAGACAGCCGCTCGCTTCGGGTCGCTGGCCTGTGTTACTTCGGCCATTCGCAACAGAACGCGTTCCAAGTCTTTGAACTTTTCGGCAAGCTTGGTTTGCTCCAACGCAAGATTGGCATCGGCGGTAGCGCTGGAAGGTGCCGCGGCGTCTTCTGCGGCCTTAGCTGCTCGTTCAATGGTGCAAATTCCGACGGCAGAAAGGGCGGCTAACACAACCGTGCCGATAAGAGTCGAAATCTGCAATTTTTGAGCGGACATAATCTTTAGTCTCCGCCTCACCGGCGTACGCAGCCAAACATGGCAATCGCCGTACCAAACTAACTTTATAACGCGCTAGACTCTATTTTAGCCTCTTCGTTGCAAAAAAAGTTGCCCAATTGCTTAATTCCTAGGCAAAAAAGCCGAAAATTGGGCTCCCTGGCCTATTTGGTACATTCCGCCCCCGATCAAACCGCCCTATATATTCTCGCCGATTCCGCCGTAGGCTGGCCATCAAAAATCGGGCCTCAATCCTGCAATCCGCGTAATTTCTTCTTCAGTTCGTCTTTTTGCTGCTGCTGCGTTCGTTCGTTGATCTTATTTTGTGTGGCGATAATCTGCCGTAAAGTTTCGACAACCTCGTTAAAGGTTTCCAATTCCAGCATCTTGTCGAGCACACCTTTCATTTCCACCAAGATCGAATCCATCTCTTTTAATGAAGCATCCAAGGTCTGTTTACCAGTGATGGGATCGTCGATAGCGCGCATCAACTCTTTTAACTTTGCCAATAATTCAGGGAATCGCTCCGTGCTGATGTGGCGTAATGGATCGGCAATTTGGTCTTTAAGCCTGGTTTGCAGTTCGGGCGTGTCGACACGGTTATTGACCATTTCCTCTCGAATGTCATCGAACGATTCGGCCACTGTCAACGTTTCATGAGCCGCTCGGTTCGAGTTATCCACCGCACGATTCGCACGCAACTCGCGCAGCTCCAAAGCCCGCTTCGCCAAACGAGCTAAACGCTCGGCCGAAGTTTCCACTGCAGCTTTTGCATCCTATTTGAATTTCTCTTCAGGATCGTCGGCGATCTTGTCGTCTTTCAATTGGTCGGCAGGAGTAAAATCGACCCTAGCCAAAGTATCGCGAGTCTCCACCAGTTCTTGATAGATGACCTCAAACCGGCGACGCAACATGAGCTCACGACCTTCAAGCATCGAAAGCAATTGTTCGGGTGCAACGATCTCAAGCTGATAATGTTCGCCCTGTCCTTCGTTGTGGCGTCCTTCATAAAGCTCACAATTATCCGCGGCGCCGAGACCAACTTTTAATTTTTGGCCCACTTTTGGTTTGAACACGGCGGCCAACTCGATTTGTTCGGTGCTGGTTAAGTGCGCCGCAGCTTGGCGTTCTTCCGGAGTGAGCTTACGAAGATCGTTTGGTGATTTCACTCCGCGACGCTCCAGTGTTTCAGCCAATTCACGCAACCGCTTCAGGTCGAGCGATTCGTTGCCTGCCGGTTCGATCGTTAGTTCGCTTTTAGGACGGCCGTCCCGCCCTTTGATGTCCACCTGAAATTGCTGTTCGGCAGGATCGTATTCGGCCAGTTGATACTCAAACCATAAACGTGTCAGCCCATAATCGTCTCGCACGTCGCCGACGACCGGCAAGCGAGCATCGGGAGTAACGGCGGTGCTAATACCGCGCAGCCGTAATGCGACTACAGGTACATCGTCTGGCCGTATGGCAAGTACAATCTTCACTGGTTCGCGACTACGAATGCCATCGACGTCATGCAGTTCAAACGAGAGTGTTGCGTCTTCCATGAGCGGCGGCACTTCGACTTGAAAGCTGCGGCGGTTCCCTTGCTCGGGCAGTTTCACGTCAGCCAACACACTAGCTTTTTCGCCTTGAACAATCGTAACCGGCACTTCGAGCAAATCCTTATTTGCTTCGCAGTGAATGGTGGCCTTCGTGCCTTGCGGTAGTTGCACCAATGCACTTGCGGGAATCGTATTGGACACTCGCCCTGTATAAGCCGGATATTCGCAGGCTAATTCCATTTTGCTGATCGTCGGATTATCCACGACATCGATTCGGAAGCCGCGGTCACGGTCATCGCCGCCATACACGTCGAGGTCGATCGGCGACATGACGCCTTTAAATACATAGGAATATTTTTGCTCGACATCGCGCGGACCGGCAAGGCCAACCGTCGTCATATTGTCGCGCCCGCGTGCCCCTTGCTCGGTTCGATAACGCACTTGCACGGTCTCAGGCAGGCGAAAAGGAGATTGAAGGTTGGCCACTGCAATCAGTTCGAAGTCCGATCCTTTGGCAACTTTGATGTGACGATCGGACGAAAAACCTGCAACACGTACCTGGTTTTTACGTGGCCAAAGCAGATCGGCATCGAGCAGTACCACGCGATGGACCCACGTTCCAAATGCTTCAGAAGCTAGCACCGCAAAGCCAAGCACTGCGACAGCCAGTAGTGCCGCAAAACTGAGAATTCGTACCAGCGGTCCCATACGAAACAGTTCGCCCAGTCGCACCAGTTGCGAATGACGAACCGCCTCTTCACGCGTATGACTGAGCATTTCCTGATTGAAATCTGCGCCGTGCAAAGGCCTGGCACCGAGTTCGAC
>CAZIGP010000691.1:0-3153 GCA_964538425.1 uncultured Pirellulales bacterium
TCAGAGCATTGACATGGGTCGAATTATTGGTGGTCATTGCCATCATCGGTGTTCTCATTGCCCTTTTGTTACCGGCCGTTCAAGCCGCTCGCGAGGCAGCGCGTCGTGTGCAATGCGCCAGTCATCTTCGTCAATTTGGGTTGGCGATTCATAACTTCGAAAGTGCGAAAAAACATCTTCCAGCAGGTATCGTGGCAGATGCAGCGTCAAGCATTCCGATGGCCTCGGGCCATGCGCTATTACTGCCGTACTTCGAAAACTCCGCGTTGCATTCAATGTGGGATCAAGCGAAGGCTTTTAGTGAACAGCCGCCGGACGTGCTGGCTACAATGATCCCAATTTTTCTCTGCCCATCGAATAGCAAGGAAAATCCCCACGCATTTCCGCCGCTGGCTGCCATCGGATGGCCGACGCATTACGGCGCAACCGATTATGTCTTCTGCAAGGGATCGACCGATACTTGGTGCCAAAATCCACAGCAAGTACCGGCCCAGCGCCGAGGGTGTTTTTATCCCGCGGCCGTGGTCCGTTTAAAAGAAATTCTTGATGGCACCAGCAAAACGATTTGCATGGGGGAAGGTGCAGGCGGTCCCCGCTGGCCTCTGTGTCGTGGGGCTGGCTGCCAGACACCGCAGGGCGCAGCAGCCAGCCAACACGTAGCTACCAACGTGTGGCCGATTGGGGCTATCGGAAACGCTCAATTCGAAGCGGTCGGCATTTACACTGCTGGAATTTGGGGATGCACCATCGAGCCACTCAACAAATGGCCCGTTACTGATTCTTGGGGCGATCTCGCTGGTGTCGGCGACTGCCGTAGTAGCGATCAAGGTGGACCACACAGCACGACGAATTTTCGTAGCGATCACTCCGGTGGAGCGCAATTTCTCTTCGCCGACGGCTCAGTTCACTTCATCGCCGAAACGATTGACATGCCCATCTATCGCGGCTTGTCAACCATCGCCGGCGGAGAGTCCGTGAATTTGCGGTAGCTTTTTTCCTCCCGATAAAAAGTACCCTTGCAACTCAGCGCGGCTGTTGACCTCAAAATGCTTGTGCAACCTTTTCATGTAGTCGCCTACCGTATACTCGCTGATGTTCAGCTTACGGGCGATTTCTTTACGCGAGTCGCCGCTCAACAGAAATAGTAATACCTGTCGCTCGCGCGGGGCAAGCTGGGTCACTTTGTTTTTGGCCGCATTGTTAGTGCCATGCCGATGCAACCAATCGACCTGTCGAAACAGTACGTAAACAATCGAGCGATCACGTTCAGTAAAGTTCAGCCTGCCTTGGCGACGATGGAATCCCACGCCACTGAACTCACCGTTGCCCATGGGATACAAAGCAAATAGCGAATGTTCCAAACCCGTGCGACTCCACAATTTGAAAATAGCTTCGTGCTGTCGTTGCGGAACAATTTCTTTCTGGGTTAACGTCACGAACTTTTCTTTGCGCACTACTTCCATCACCGCAACGCCAAAATTCTCATTGAACTCGTTACAGGTCGATACTTCGTAGACCGCTGTCCGTTCCGTTTCATCTCGCCAGCCACCGTCGATCATACACGTAGTCATAACATCGCCAGCGACATCCGGATTTGGCACCGCGGTTGACCATAACCAAACCTCCGCGTCGATAAGCCTGGCAACACCTTCCAATAATAACCGTTTGCGTTCCGGTAAAGTCATCTCAATAGTTGGATCGCCGGCCTCGGCCACGAGGCGAACAATTTGTTCGACGTCTGAGAGTTCAAGCGGATGCATGAAAATGCGGCAAAAAATGGGAATCTAATGGGCGCTCCAAACATTAAGAAATCGTAATAATTGAAAGGTATTCAAATCGCCTTCAGGCGGCAACCGTGCAAATGCCTAGTTCTTTGAAACCACTCCAGTTTTGTAAAAATGGGTACCTGATCATTTAATCAGTAGGATGCGAACGGCATTATTTGGATCGCGCGCGAGAATCTTTGCCGGTTAGGTAAACTTCGGTTGCAACTCTTTTGTGCATCGTAACTTCTGTAACGGACCGAGTTTGCGTCGTCGGCGGGATGTGCAAGGAACTTCAAAAAATTTTATGTAACCCAAGTTATTGGCCAGCTTCACTTTGCGGCACGACTTTTTCTTTTTTCATTTGCATGGCGCAATTTTGTCCGCCACATTGATGTATCTGGTGCGCGCCCGCGCGCCGACCCAAATACCCGCAGTTTTCGCCAATTTAAATTGTATGAAAAAGCTTTTTGTGTTTTCCATCGTTGCCTTGGCAGCCTTTTGCCGAGGCATTTCTGCCGAAGCTCAATGCTGCACGCAGCAGGCTTATCGTCTTTCGTATCAAACGGTTTACGACGAGCAGCAAGTGACTGCTTATCGCCTAGAAACCGAAACGGTTTACGAACAACGCAAAGTGACTTCGTACAAACCGGTTTACGAAACTGAAATGCGTGAGCGACGTTATATGGTTGCGAAGCCAGTTTACGAAACCAGTGAACGCGAAGAGCGCTACACGGTGATGAAGCCGGTCTACGAAACACAGATGCGAGATTGCAGCTACAATCGCGTTCGCAACGTGATGGAAACCAGCGAACGTGAAGAGCGTTATCTGGTGAATCGCCCGGTTTATGAAACCAGCGAGCGCGAAGAACGATTTTGCGTCCGTCGGCCGGTATATGAAACTGCTTACCGAGACGAATGCCGAACGGTTTGCGAGCCAGTAACAACTTATGTCACTCGTTACGCCGATCGTGGTGGCTGGCAAGAATATCAAGTCTGCCGACCAGGGCCGATTGTTAATCAACCGGTTTGCATTCCTGGCGGCTGTGTGACCGATCCTTGCACAGGCTGCACAACAATGCTGCCGTCTCGGGTTGGCTATCAACAGGTACAAGGCCCTTCGACGATGGAAGTCAGACGTGCCTGGCGCCCAAATGTCGTGGCTGAACAGATACCACAAACCACGATGGTACAAAAGCAAGTCGTCAATAAAGTGCCGGTACAAGTCTGCCGCTATGTTGACGAACAAATGGTCCGCAAAGTGCCGGTAACTGTATGCCGTATGGTCACGGAAGAGCAAGTTCGCAAGGTGCCGGTTACCGTTTGCCGCCCGGTTGTCGAGCGAGTCGAAAACATGGTGCCGGTGCAAGTTTGCAAGATGGTTGCCGAG
>CAZIGP010000692.1:0-3151 GCA_964538425.1 uncultured Pirellulales bacterium
TTATCTCTAAGCATTGGGGCACGCTCAAGCCTTTAACCACTTCAGAGGCGGAAGCCGATATCGAGAAAACCACCGCGACCATTAATTCTGGGAAAGGGGATCCCAAACTCGGCAAGCAATTGTTTCGTGATGTTTGTGCGAAATGCCATACGCTGTTTGGTGAGGGAGGCAAGGTCGGGCCTGACCTGACTAGCTTCAAGCGAGATGATTTGCGGCAAATGCTCGTTAACATCATCCACCCGAACGCTGAGATCCGTGAAGGTTACACGAATTATATTGCTACTACTGACGATGGACTCACGGTGACTGGATTACTCGTAAGCCAGGATCCTAATGTCGTTGTCCTACGGAGCAACGATGGCAAGGATGTGTCTTTAGCGCGCGATCAAATTGAACTACAAGTTTCGCGATTTTCGCTCATGCCGGAAGGTTTACTCAAGAACTACACCGACCAACAGATTCGCGACTTATTTGCGTATCTTCGGAGCACACAGCCGTTAGCCGATTGAAATCACGTTCGTGGCACTCCATTGATGAGGTTCGCTTCGTCGAGATCTGGATCAGAATTTTTATATCGGTCCATCAACATTTGGATCGTCAGACCGTTTAGCGTTCGATGAACATTGCACATCACAATCTTCGCGGAGCATGGCTGATTGTTGGCTTGCTATGGTTTGTGGCGGTTTTGAATTATCTGGACAGAAGCATGATTACGACGATGCGCGGCTCATTGGTTGCTGCCATTCCGATGACCGATGCACAGTTTGGTTTACTGACGTCTGTCTTTCTTTGGGTCTACGGTGTTATCAGTCCGCTGGCTGGCTTTCTGGCAGATCGCTTCAGTAAAAGCCGAATTATTATCTGTAGCGTGTTGGTGTGGTCGGCTGTGACTTGGCTCACGGGTGAAGCCAAAACTTATCATCAATTGTTGCTTGCTCGCGGACTGATGGGGGTGAGCGAAGCGTGTTACATTCCGGCAGCACTCTCTTTGATCACGGACTATCATCGGCGGTCTACTCAATCATTGGCCACCGGGATTCACATGACCGGTCTGTTTGTCGGCGCCGGACTTGGTGGTATCGGTGGATGGCTGGCAAATTATTTCGAGTGGAACTTTGCTTTTCATTTATTTGGAGGCATTGGTGTTGTTTATGCTGTCATGCTCGGATTTTTTTTGCGAGATGCCCGACCGAATCCAGCAGAAATCGCGGGGCAATCGCAAGTTTCAAAGCCACGATTTTCTGTCGCTCTAACAAGCTTACTGACCAGCCAAACGTTTTTGTTATTGCTCGCATTTTGGGGTTTGCTCGGAATATCGGGCTGGGTCGTGAATCATTGGATGCCCACTTATTTGGGTGAGCATTTCCATCTTGATCAAAGCACGGCAGGATTTGCAGCAACGGGATATACCCAGGCAGCGGCGCTCGCGGGGGTGCTCATCGGAGGTTTCTGGGCAGATCGTTGGATCGTCAGAAATTGGCGAGGACGGATTTTTGTTTGCCTCATCGGTTTATGTGCCGCAGCACCAGGAATTTTTTTGGTTGCTACGAGCAACCTATTGTTTGTGGCGCTTTTAGGTTTGATTTTGTTTGGACTTGGCCGCGCTTTTACCGACGCCAACATGATGCCTATTTTGTGCCAATTTGCTGAGTCGAGATTTCGGGCTACTGGTTACGGAATACTCAATCTTTGTGCGTGTGCGGCAGGCGGTATCGCGACTTATGCTGCCGGCGGATTACGAGACGCGCAAATTAACCTTTCGGTTGTTTTTATGGGTGCGGCTGTCAGCCTGTTGGTTTGTTCGGGATTGCTGCTCTTGGTATCACGAACAGCAACTTCGGTGCAGGAGCAGAGTATCCAGCCACTTCCAGGAGTTTCAGAACCTGTATTGCAAACCGAAACTGTTTGATGAAATGCATTGGTTTATTGTTAGTGACTGATCGAATTCAACAAATATATGAATCTCTCAAATTATCGATTTCCTCCTGTAGCAGGCGCACGGCGCGGCGAGAGCTTCTCCGAATTTTTATGAATGAAGGGTGAAAATATTTATGCGAAACAGCCAAATTAAGGCAAAGCTCTCTGCCAATGTGCCGGCCTTGTGCACTCTGTTGCATTTGACAGACGCATCGATTTTTGAGCTAGCCAGCTTAATGGGCTTTGACGGCCTTTGGATTGACTTGGAACATCATGGTTACAGCGTTGAGACAGCTGGACAATTGATGCGAGCTGCTCGAGTCGGCTCTGCCGACATCGTGGCGCGCCCTGCTAAAGCAGAGTTCATGCGCATGGGGCGGTTACTCGAACTGGGTGCTCAAGCGATTATGTACCCTCGCTGCGATGATGCCGAGGAAGCCGCAGAGGTTGTTCGATGGGCCAAGTTTGCACCGCTGGGAATGCGCGGATTTGATGGCAGCGGTCCAGACGCGTTGTACACGAATGTTCCCATCAGTGAATACATCGAGCATGCGAATCGTGAAACTCTCGTCATCATCCAGCTTGAGCATGAGCGAGCTGTTTCCCAGGCGGAAGCCATCGCTGCAGTCCCAGGCGTGGATGTGATTATGCTCGGCCCTTCAGACTATTCCATTTTGGGTGGCTTCCCTGGGAACTTCGAACATCCAAAGATCGATAAAGCGATCGAGACGGTGTCTTTGGCAGCCCGAAATACAGGCAAGCATTGGGGACGTCCAGTAGGCAACTTAGCGCAAGCCAAGCAGGCGCTTGATCAGGGCGCACGGCTGCTTTTCCATCAGGCCGATATCGTGATCGTCAAGCAGGGATTTGAGGCCGTGCAATCGCAATTCAAAACCTTGGGATTCAACTTCGACAATCAATTCCAAGCACAGCCAGAAAATTTATCTGCACCGCCTGGAACAATCACGAGTGCAAATGGCTTAAGACGTGCAAGGCCGGTTTATCAACACTAGAAATTGGCGCCAGTTTTCTATCGATCTCTTGCTGTCTCGCTTGAAAAACGAAAACAGCCGGCCAGCTTCTCGCTAGATGTTGGCTTTCTCGAGTTGCCAAAAAACTGTGATGCATTATAGCGGATGTACACTATAAATCAAGTAGGCGGTAGGCGGTAGGCAGTAAGCGGCAAAGCAAGAAGTCGGGCAACAAAAATGTGGCGTGGGGAATGAATGATGAA
>CAZIGP010000693.1:0-3146 GCA_964538425.1 uncultured Pirellulales bacterium
TAGTACCCAGCCGATGCTATGGTCGCGCCGAACGATCCGATGCTCCAGGGAGAATTCCCAGGAGCATCGGACTAACTCGGTTAGCAAGAAGAGCTTTGCATTAAAATTGGTTGAAATCGATTACTGAGCCCAAGTATTTTCTGATCGGCTTTAGCATTGAATCAACACCCAACAAAAAGGCTGTAAATGAATCGCAGTCAAGAAGTTGGGGGTGGAAAGAAATTTCTCCAGGGGTGCGTCGGGGCTTCGCGCGCGGGGCTCCGGCGCACATTTTTTCTCTGGATCAATACCTCAAGGCAGTTTTCCGTAAGTTCATCGCTGTTCAGGCACGTGGAGCGAACCTCATGGTTACATCACATCGGACACGAGGCTTTACCCTGGTCGAACTGTTGGTGGTGATTGCAATCATTGGCATTCTGATCGCATTGCTTCTGCCCGCTATTCAAGCGGCGCGCGAAGCAGCGAGGCGCACGCAATGCGCCAACCATCTGAAGCAAATCGGCTTATCGATCCATAACTATTACAGTGCCCGGAAATCGCTACCTCCCGCTTATTTAACAGGCGCTGGCCACGCCACATGGTCGGTTCTAATTTTTCCGTTCTTAGAACAAACGAATTTGCACCAAATTTCGAATATTTCTTACTCCTATTACAATTCCACAAACTTGCCAGATAGCGTGATTCAAACTCAAATTCCCGATTATCTTTGTCCCTCTCATCGAGGCGTGGGAGGGTTGAGTGTATCTGGAGATACTCGGAGTGGGATAACGCGCAAAGGAGCATTATCAGACTACGCAGGCTGTATGGGTGACGGAACCGTCAACCCCATTTGGTTAGACTCCGCGAATGGCGTATTTCGTCCTGCATTAAATTGCCCTTCATCGAGCAATTGCACTTGGACTGGGACAATATCAGGAACCGATCCGACGTGGACATATTCGGGGTGGACACATTCCCGGCAATTTAGGGTCATTTCCGATGGATTGAGCAAAACCATCATGATCGGTGAAAAGCATATTTTTCAAGGCCACGTAGGAGAAGTTGCATATGGCGATGGGTGTTATATGAATGACGATAATCCATTTAGTGCATCCAATCTTGCCGGCGTTGCTTATCCGGTGGCTAGCTCTACGACGGACCCAGCCATTGGAGACAGCGACCGGAAATATACCTATGGCAGTTCGCATTCCGGCGGAATTGTTCAATTTGTGATGGCAGATGGAAGCATTCAGAGGATTCCTTCAGGAATCGACAAAGCCGTACTCGGTAATCTGGCAAATATCCGTGATGGGCAGACCATTCCTCCCTTTTGAATAAAAAGCATTCATTTCTGTTATTACTCTTGAGGTAAGATGATTGGCGAGATGCTACGACCAGCCATGTATCGGTATCAAGCATTTTTGTCTTTTTTGTTTCTATTCATTGGCGTGTCGACGCCACTGTTAGCGCAGGAGCGACCGAAGGATTTTGGCAAGCAGTGGGTTCGCTCGCATCCGTTTCGAATTGGCGCTGTGGTGCAGTTGGGCTCTGAAGTGGCAGGGGACGACAGCTTCTCGCAAGCTCATTTGAACACAATGTTGATCTGGAAGCGCCGGCCCGAGCTTTTGGCCGCTGCCCAGCGTCAGCAATTGAACTGGATTTTGCACGTCGATCCGAAGCAGCAAGGGCGGCTTACCGAAGAGCTGCGCAAGTCTGTGAAGCAGGTGTTTTCCGAACACGCCGGCGGGGTCGGCATTCTCTGCTGGGATGAACCCACCCGGCCTGAAATGCCGTTACTCGCCGAAGCGATCGCGTATTTCCAACAGACGTATCCCGACCAGTTGATTTATAGCAATCTCTATTCCTTACTGCCCGACGACGAAACGGCGGTCAAGCAATACGGCGGAAAATCGCTGGGAAACAACGTGTATGACTATCCGCCGGTTCCCTATACCTTTGAGAACTATCTGGATGAATACGTCGAGACGTGTAAGCCGGACGTGCTGAGCGTTGATATTTATCCGTTTATCACTCCGCCAAGCAACGAGACCAGATGGGAGAAGCAGCGCGCCGATCCCCAATGGTTTTTGCTCAACCGTTATTTTCAGGTGCTGGCGTTTGTCCGAAAGGCGGCCTTACGGGCAGGCATTCCGTATTGGACGTTTGTGCAATCCTTCGATTTTCGCGAGCGGCGGCTGCCCAGCGAATCGGAAGTGCGGATGCAAGTTTACAGTTCGCTGGCGTTTGGATTCACGGGAATCGATTATTTTACGTATGGGCCAGGCTCGTTCGCGCGGGCCTTGCTCGATCGCCAGACGGACGACGTTCACATCCGCGATCCGCTTTATGACGTTGTGGCCCGCTTAAACCAAGAAGTGCTCCGGCTGGGCACTGCCTTGCGTTTTCTGACCAGTACCGACGTCCGCTACGTGCAGGGCCAGCATCGACTTGGCGACCACATGGTCACCCACCGCCTGCCGGTTGGCATCGGCGCATATCATCCCGAATCCCGAGTTGCTCGGCACATCCAGGGGATCACGATCGACCCTCCCGCCACAGAGGCAAATGCGTTGATCGGTTTTTTCGAAGACGACCAGAAATCGCCCTATTTCATGATCGTCAATTTGAATCATGGCCAGGACCTGAATGCGGAACAGACCAGCGTCACAGTCACGATCGATTTAACGCCTTCCGTCAATATGCTAGCAAAACTTTCGCGTGAGACTGGTAAATCGGAGCCTGTGGCCTTCGAACAGCAGCGAGTGAAAATGCGGTTGCCGGGTGGCACCGGTGAACTCTTCAAGATTGGCGACACCCACTTCCCAGGCCTCGAGCAGAAGGACCAGTAACCGTGTTGAAACCCTTGAAATGGACTGCCATCGAGATCGGAGTGATTGTCGGATTGACTGCCGCTTGGGGATTGTTCCAGCCGCTGCAAGTGTTGGCTGGCGAACGACCCAAGGATTTTGGCAAGCAGTGGGTTCGCAGCCATCCACTGCTGGTGACAGCCTCGGTGCAACGAGGGGAAGCAGTCGCCAACGATCTGTATTCGCAGGCTAGGCTGAACACGATGATGGTCTGGAAAAATCGGCCGGCCTTGTTCGAAGCGGCGGCACGTCAAAACTTGCCTTGGCATTTTCACATGGATACCCGCCACGGGCCTCTCC
>CAZIGP010000694.1:0-3132 GCA_964538425.1 uncultured Pirellulales bacterium
TTGCTCACCGCCTCTGGAAACCCGCCGCGTTAGCAAGGGAGCATCATCCCAATCTCACATCCTGAATCCGCACTTTGGGTTGCCGGCCGTGCACCCGGCAACCACAAAGCGCAATCGCGGCGCTCGTTCGCTGTGGCTGACTCTGCTCACCAGCGCCACGGAATCAAGCCAAGTAGTAACACGATTTCCATTCCCACGGGGCGGGTCCGTGGCTAAATCTTTCGCGCCCTGCACATCCTTCTCAGGGCCAGAGCACTTCCGGCACACACAACTAAAATCAATGCTGAAGGTTCCGGCATAGGTGCATACGCACCGCTAGTATCGAAACGATAGTAGTCGACTTCGAGCGTGCCGCCCCAAGTCGCTCCTAAATCGCCGAAAGAGGCTTTGACAATGCTTCCGCCCGTGTTCGTTGAGACGAGAGAATTGCTAATCAGCACACCGTCGCGCCAAACACTGTATAAATTAGTATTCGGCTCTTGAGCTAAGCGAAAAATGTGAAAACCATCGGAGTTGACGCTAGTGTCTAATTGGGTTCCTGAGGTATCAGATCCGGTATCCATCCACCGGAGTTGCGACTGGCCAATGCTCAACCAACCGCGATTACTACCCAGTGGCCCGGCGCCACCAATCATCGTTGCCGTGCGATTGAAGGTGGTATCGACCTTCGCGCGCATCTCAATCGTATAACCTGTGGCAAAACTAAGCCCCCCACCTGTGTCACTGTTGACAATTTCTGCGTTAATCGGCGCAGTAGTCGTCAGCGTGAAGATGCCGCCACTGACAGACCCTGCAGGCATCGTCCAATCCCCTCCTGCCGCGCCCCCTTGATTGTCGACATCCGGCGAAACGTCCATTTCATACTTGAAAGTGAACAAGGATGAATCCTTCGTGCTTGTAATCACGGCCTTGGCGGTAACACTCGGCAGTAACAACATCGTTGCGGCCAGCAGTCTCATAACCCAAGCTCTTTTGAGAATCATCAGCGAGATCTCCTTAGTGAGTGGCACCAGCGGAAGCATATTTTTTTGCCTCAACAAGAGGCAAAAGCTACCGAAGAATCAACGTCGTGCCAGAGAGGCGTTGCTTCAGTGACAGGCACTCTTCTCCTTCACTCGATGCCTATTCCCCTTTCGATCGAACGACTTATTTCCGACCATGTCGGGCTCAAGTTCGGTTCAAGTGCTTCTTGCATCCGCCCCTTAAATCCTATAGGATAATGTCGATCCTATAGGACCAGTTCGAGCTTGTCAAGCTTTTCGTCGGGCTCGTGCAGCCTTCATGCTCGCTTGGCTGGCCTCAAAATAGTCGTCAATGTCCTAGCAATTATGCTCGATCGTGTCCTGCGGCCCGAAAGCTGAACTCACACACAAGGACGATCTAAAACCACCCAAATCCTATAGGATAACGTTCGCTAGGACAGCATGCATGCAGACTGCTCACGCGAAACTCTAGCCTCAATATTTTCAGTGCTCGGTTCATCAACTCCAGCGCAGGAGGAAAGCAATCGTGAACACTCATGAGTGGCAGGATAGTCAAAGCCAAGGTAGCATCAGCCGCCGAACCTTCTACGGTTTTACGCTTATCGAGCTATTAGTGGTGATCGCCATTATCGGGATCTTGATCGCCCTTTTGCTCGCCGCCGTGCAAGCAGCTCGCGAGGCTGCACGACGTGCTAAATGTGCCAATCATTTCAAACAGGTCGGGTTGGCGCTTCACAATTACCACAATGCCAAAAAATCTCTCCCCGTGGGCAAGGTTCAATGGGGGCCCGATTTCGGCACAAAATGTGGCCCAAAATCCGATTACTATTTCGGCTTAGGGTGGCAAGCTTACATTCTCCCTTACCTCGAAGAGCAAAATGTCTACGGTCAACTGAGGTTTGACCAACAGTTGGATGGCAGCCTGAATAACACGTTTCGCGCGGCCGGAATGCGCATCGACACCTTTCTTTGTCCAACAGATAACAATGGCGGAAATTTAGTCCAGTACAGCGGCCTCGCGAAAAACGGCGACGATCCGCGTGAAGACTTGCGCAGCACCAATCTGGCCGGTGTATCCGACTCCGTCGATTGGAGTTGCGACGGCCTGTGGGCAAAACTATTTCGCTATGCAAACGGCATCTTTGGTAATCAATTTAGTTGCCGTTTGAAAGATGTGACCGATGGCACGAGCAACACGTTGATGGTCGGTGAAGTCACCGGCGATCTCGTGGAAAACTACGCGGGATTCATCTGGGCTTCCGGAGCCATTGCCGATACCGCCGATGGAATCAACGGCCCGTTTACATTGCCCGGAGGTAGCTTTCGCGCCACTTCCGGAGGCGTGATTTGGGGCGTGCGTTTGGCAGGCTTCTCAAGCTGGCACCGCGGCGGCTGCCATTTCACCATCGCAGATGGAAGCGTTCAATTTCTTTCAGAAAACATTTCCGCCCACGTATTCGCCGCACTCTCCACCCGCGCCGGCGGCGAAACCCCCGCCGGAAGCCCTTTTTAAAATAATGTCCCAGAGCGTGCCTTGGTACTTCCTTGCGTGACAATACTTCACAATGCTAGACGTTCGTGAGCTGCCCAAATCATATGGCCTTCCTGCCAAGCAGTTGCAAGCGAACCTCTAAATCCATGCACTACGATACCTCCTTTTATATGACAGACGTTCACAATTTCTTGATCTGGACCATCGAATTGTATCTCTAATTCAGCTCCACCCTGTAACTGTATTTCTTCTGCCCACGGTTCAATCCACACTTTGATAGCTTCTGTATCATCGTTTGTCACTTGAATCCGAACCCTATATGAATTTATTGGCATTGTCCTCCTCCGAGCAGTTGGACGATTCGTTGCATACCCACCTCAGCGCATTGGTCGTCGAAGTCAGCTCACCGCACGTGCAATATTCGTAGATAAATTCCGGACTGGTCTGAGCCCCGACCGGATCCGGCTCGTCCTAATTATGAAGAACCCTCTTTCCACCAACGATCACTAAGATAGTCTGCGGGTATCTTTTCATCGCCCGGCTCTAATCCCATTCCCCAAATGCGGCTAAACCATTTTTCTCGAAGACTATCAGGTAGTCTTGTTCCGCACCACGGACAAAAATTTATTTGTTGGAAGACAGCAGCATCATCGGACG
>CAZIGP010000695.1:0-494 GCA_964538425.1 uncultured Pirellulales bacterium
TCCAAAACTCGGTGCGCGTAGGGCCAGGGCTGACCAACAAGACGTCGATTCCCTCAGGTCTTAGCTCATTACGCACCATCTCGGCCGCCTCTTCCGTGCTGCTACAGCGTAATGCTTTGCGGCGCTGACCTCGAGCATCCAGCCGATCCGCAGAAATCGATTGCTGGGCGACCGTTTCGAAGGGTCGGCGTCACGGATCGCGAAATTTGACTGGTCCAACAAATTCGATTCCTTGCGGCGAGAATAAAACATACGAAGGTTGACCCTCGTTTGAATGGATATCGATGATTGGCGACCCCTTAGCTTTTTGGTTGTCGTTGCTGACATGAATTTGATTGCCAAAAAAAACGCCGCCTTGTACGTTAATGCTTTGGTGGTTGGCAATGTAAAACGTGGAGTGTTCTATACCAGTTAATTTGTTGCCTTTAGTCTGGAGATAGACGTGCGGGCCGCGCTGTTTGTCCCAGTAGCTGTACAGGTTGAAACGGCAGCGA
>CAZIGP010000695.1:504-3126 GCA_964538425.1 uncultured Pirellulales bacterium
TCATTGGAGTAGAGTTTTCACCACCAACCGCGATTGCAGTGCCTTCGAATTCGCATCCCGTCATCTTCGTGCCGACTCGCAATATCTTAGGCCATTGCTCGATATGTCCGGAGAATCGCACGTTATCTGCAAAATTGCCATCAATATCAAAAACAAATTTCGAAAGATCCATGCAATTTTCATTGCCAAAGACATGGCCGTTGTAGACAAGGAAGTCGCTTGGTGTGCTAAGCCGAAACACCGGGCCGCGTTGAGCATGGAAGTAACAGTGGAAAAAACTAGCGCCTGACATCGAAGCAATCGTGCCTTGGCCCGTATGCGGAGATGAAAGTCCCCAAATATTGCTCGCTGCAAAGACGACAGGGACGTCGGCAGAAAATCCGCATTCTACTGCGCGCCAACCTTCAGCGGCGATGTTATAGACCCCGATCGTACCATGGTCCTGGTTAGCCGTCGGATTGCTTACGAAGTCTACCCGCACACGGACCAAGCTTGATGGTTCCGCCGCCGAGCTCTTGTCAGATCGCATGTACATCAGCCCGATCGTCGAAGGATTCTTAAACTCGCCGATACCCCCATGAACCGAGTTGGTGATGTACAGGTCGGCGAGGTGTGTCGAGCCTGAGCCAGTAACGTTGAGTGCTACCCCGCCGGTATCCGCGATCAACGCCGCACCACGGCCTTCGCAATTAGCCTGCCCCACCACTTTGACGCCGTAGCGGTTGGTGAGATCAAGGGGACGGGAGATGCGGTACGAACCTTCTGGAAGATAGATCGAGTGGGAAGCGTACAGCGCGCTCTGCACCGCATCGGTGTCGTCGGCTCGCCCGTCGCCTACGGAACCCCACCATTGCGGCACGACTTCTTTCACACGCCTAGCCGGAATGCGAACCTCGCCGGGTCGAAAGCCCTCAAAAATTGGACGATACGTCGCGGTCAAAGAACCAAGAATCGCGACGGTGATGGAATCGCTGTTGGGATTACGAACTAGCTTGCCTTGATCTTCAAAACAGAGGTGGACGTCTTCAGGAACCTCAAGTGACGCCGACACGGTCAAGGCTGTATCGATCACGATAGTTCGCCCCTTGGCGTAAACCAAAGCGGATGCCAGGTTCGGAGTTTGCGCGGACCCGACACGAAGCGGCTCGGCCAACCCCTCCATAACAAACAACGCCGAAAAGAACACGACGAGCGATGGCCATGATAGCCGTTGCATCAGATGTATACCCATGTTTAATAAGTGCTCAAAAAAGATAGAAAAATTGGCCCGAATAGTTTCCTAGCTTACTCCGTCAAATGAAAATCCAATTGGACGAGGCCATCAGCATTGACAGGCACAGTAGCCGTCAAACCGCTTGTCTGAGGGTTGGAATAACGTTTTGGCACCAAATAGTGCACCGTGCGGTCCAGGAGCGACCCCGTATAAGCCAACACCGACACACGGTATTCGCCCGCTTGCGCTCCCGTGCGTTGTGGAAACGCTGCCATGCGATACGTTCCGTCCTCCCCGATGATGCCCACTGCCGGACGGATTGCTTTTCCCGACTGCACCGGAGTAAATGTTAGCTTGCCGTGTCGTAAAGGCTGCCCGGCATAAGTTACCGTTCCGTAAACCTCCACGACGGGTGGATTTGAATCGCCACAACCCGTCAGGCATGCAATCCCGAATAAAAGCACATGCCACCCACGAGAAAACTTCATCGGCTCCATACATCACTCATGCAAACGGTCGTAACGATTCAATACCCGGCAATCGTTTGGCCATCCGCCTTATCACCTAAATACTGGTAAATGTCGTAATCAATCTGATCCACAATAAAATGCACGCTGCCATCGGCAAAGGCGATATGAACGCCTCCGGGATGCTCGCTCATAAACCCGCCCATTGCGATGTGGCAGTCAAAATTCTGGCTGCCTGGTGGCTGACGCGTCGTCAACGCCTTTGAACATCGCTGGTTTGGAGGCGCCGTTATGTTGTAAATGTGCTGATAGTTCGGCGGCGTGTTGGTCGTCGCCGCATTCAAACTCGAGCAAAAGTACATCGCGGTGAAATCGTAGGCGGGCAACCGTTCGCCAACGAAAAACGTGTGACTGGTGCCGTCAGTGCAATCTTGGAAGCGATAGGCAACCGGTCCGCCGGCGAACATGCCCGGCGCTCCAAGCGAACCGCGTCCGCCTTCGTAGTTGGGCCACATCAAAGCTCCACCCCGGTTACTTTTGCAGTTATTGCCTTGATCTGGAATTTCACAGTCATTTCGATGCAACGGTCCGCCGCTGGGAGCGTACGACATCGCCAAGGAAAACGTGCCGGCTGGGCCGGGCAGATAGGCGTCGCCCGCCCGCGAATTGTTCATCAGCCCGGCGTCAGAATCGGAAGGGCAAACCAATACCGAATCATAAAATCCGTTGAGCACCCCTGCATTAGGCGATTCCTGCGGCTTTTTGCTGAAATCCAACAGGGCATACTCCGATTGATGCTCTAGGAAAGGAAACAGCCGCTCCAACCATGTATGGCACCAAATGGTTTCGCAGTTGAAATTGCTGCCTGAACATTCCTCTGGACGATACTTGCACTCCGCTCCCGCGGGCAACTTTCGTTTGACGGAGTGATAGTTATGCATC
>CAZIGP010000696.1:0-3124 GCA_964538425.1 uncultured Pirellulales bacterium
GACGAAGTTCCGAGCCTTAGCCGCCCTTAATGCCTGGCGCATTGGACGCGGTTCAAAAAGGTCGGTCACTCGGGCGGCTAAAAAGAGTCGAGCATCTTCTTTTGCTACGATCGGACCATGATGTGTCTTCCGAAATGTATAGTGCCTTGGTACAAGGCCTTGTGCCCCTAGCACGTTAATCGTTTCGGTCCATTCCACAGCGTGATGAATGGTATTATCAACATGGTATTCCAGCGGTTTTTCATCACCGTTGAACGTTACTTTCCATAGATCGGCAATGTCAGGTTCGTTCGTTGTCAGTGCCCAACCTAGGTTCTCGTTGTGTCCAAGGTTCGGCAAGGGATTTCCAAAAAACATTCCACCAGCAATGTTCAAGCCTTCGCCGCTTCTCATGTGAGCTTCGTAAAGCTGTGCAAATCCGAATTGCGGCAAATGAGGATTCACCAGTAACAATGCTTTACCATCGCGAGTTTTCTGCGGGGCAATGGCCCAAGCGTTCGAGCCACTAGCGGCCCAAATACGCGGATTTGATCGGGGCAGCACGTTATCGTTCAGCCGCGTGTAGCGAAAAGTCAACTCCAGCGTAACGTGCCTACTAAATGCCAATACATGCCAGGGTTCGAATTGCTTGATAAGTCGGGGCCGAACTTGTGGATTTTTAGTAAGATAATAATTCAATCCCGCGACAAATGCTGTCGCTAACCGTTGGTCGCCCGGATCGCAACGAGTGGTAAAATCTTCTCGCGAACGAGGAACGATTTCAAATGCATGATTGAGAAAATCGGAGTTTAATCCGAGAGGTCCATGTATTTCGCTGTATCTGCCCAACGATAAAATGTAATTGTCTTCGACCTGCCAAAAGTTATCTTCTGCTTGAGCATATGCCAAACCAAATAGCACCGCTGCATCCGTCGGGCCGTCGATATGGGGTGTCCCGTAAGCATCACGATAGATAGTGACACTTTCAGCAAGGTGCTTAGCCGTAATTAACTCAATAGAATCTTTACTGGGTAATCGAATGGCCGCAGAGGAAGATGCCTGAATAACTTCAGGTTCTCCTGCCCAGCAAAATACCTGACAAAAAATAAAGCAAGAAAATAAAGTGGCAAACAAAATTTGCATAAATCTGCGCCGTCTTATGGGCCCGACGACCAATACAGCATCGTAGTTGAGCGGCCGATTGTCGGCAATCTCTCCTCATCAAACTTGCCGTAGAGTGCTACAATAAGCGTAGTTTCTTCTAGAAACAGGTTCTTTACCGTGCGTTCCAGCTAGGTATTTCGAGTGACACGACCAAATATCATTTGTCTGGCGATTGACCGGCTACATGTCGGGTATTTGGGTGCATATGGCAATACGTGGGTGAGTACGCCAACACTCGATCGATTGGCCAGCGAGTCATTTTTACTGAATCGAATGACGATCGATTCTCCTGAGTTGGAAACGCTTTATCGATCGCTATGGTCGGGATTCCATGCACTGGCTCCGCAATCTCGGATTGCGGGTAACAATTCATTGATGACAAGATTTGCAGCGAGTGGGTGGCATACAACGCTAATCACCGATGATCGGGCAGTTAGTTCTCACCCTTTGACACAAACATTTGGCGAACAAGTATTGGTCGATCATGCAACTCGATCTAACGAAAAACGTATTATTGCTGACGAAATTGAAGAAACCGATGCGGCTATTTTTTTTGCCGAAGCCAATAATTGGTTGGAGAAATCAATTCAACAGCCGTTTTTACTGTGGTTGCATACAGGCGTATTGGGGCGCTTATGGGACGCTCCGCTTGAATTTCGCGCCCAATATCATGATGAAGACGATCCTTCGCCAGAAGACTGGGCCACAGTGCCAAATTATAAGGTGACTGAAAACACAGATCCCGACGAATTACTCGGTATTAGAAATGCCTATGCGGGACAAGTTTCATTGGTGGATCAATTGGTAGGTTCACTTATCGAAGCGATCGATCAATCACAGTTTGCAGCTAACACGCTATTAGTTGTTTTTTCGCCGCGTGGTTTTCCACTGGCCGAACATTACCGGATTGGCTCCTGCGATAATGCTCTCTACGCGGAACTGACGCACGTTCCCTGTATAATTCGTTTGCCAAGTCGCCTCGGCGCAGGTCAGCGCTCACAAGCTTTAGTTCAACCGTCTGATATTTTCGCAACACTGTTAGACTTGGCTTTACCACAACTGAATACCCCACTTCAAAAAACTGGGTTTGGCAGCTCGATCATGCCATTAATTCGAGGCGAAGTCACTCAAGCGTTTGATCGCGTTTGCACCGTTCAGGTCGGCGAAATCCAGTATCGTGTAGAGACTCCCGCATGGGCAATGAGGGTGGCAGCAACTACACCGACTCTTGATAAAAGTGAAGTACATCCCGTATTAACTCAGCAGACCGAGCTGTTTGTGAAGCCAGACGATTGGTGCGAGATCAATGAGGTTTCCAACCGCTGCCCTAAAATTGTCGAACAAATGCAGTCTGTGCTAGCGGAATTTGGGGGTAATTGCAAAGTTGGGGGAGCTCTCAGCTCAACTGCGCTTAGTAGCGAACTAATTTCAGGTCTCGGATAGCGTAACTTAATGGCCAGTTTGTAGTTCGGCCAAAAATTCTCTCTGGGTCAGTTGATCGACTCCGACTTATAATCGCCCCGCTGTGCCGGGCACTCTGCGCGCTCGGGCAAAAATTTCAAGGACGATATTAACACAGATTGGGCCATTCATGCTCGGACATGGAAGTCCGAACAAAGCTTGCGCCATTGCGCGCCTAATTTTCGGAGACATCCGCAAATTGCAGCGGAGGTTTAGCCGAGCGGTCGGGCTGCGCAATCAGTTACTTGCTGTGTTAATTTGGTTTTATGTCGCTACAGTAGTGCAAGCCGAACCGAAGATGCAGGTTCGTTTAGCTTGGGGAGGCGGCACAAAAAAACAATGGCATGGAACCGTGAGCATCGATCGTGGTGCGCTCAGCCTTGTCCGTCTACTCAGCGAAGAATCTGACGCCCCGGGATCCATTTGGAGCGAGAATGGCCGCGTTCACATTCGTCAACCTGTCGTAAAGTTGTCCGATTCTTTCGATTTCAGCATCGAAGCTCCTTTAGATGCGGCACTT
>CAZIGP010000697.1:0-3113 GCA_964538425.1 uncultured Pirellulales bacterium
TTGCGATGGGAGCCACCGTTCAGGATCGAGCTAAATCCTCATCCACAGGTCACGCAACCACGCGTGACGATTTAATCAAGCTTTTGAATGACGACCTCGCCCGAGAGTATCAAGCTGTGATTGCCTATGTTGTCTATTCGCAAGTCATCAAAGGCGCTCAGTACATGAATATCGCGTCGGAGCTAAAAAAACATGCCACCGAAGAACTACAGCATGCGCTGATTATCGCCAAGCAAATCGACTACTTAGGAGGCATGCCAACCGTCACGGCAAAATCCGTCAAAACGTCGGAAAAAGCGGAAGACATGCTTCGCTTCGATTTGGACAACGAAAACGAAACCGTTCGCAACTACCGAGAACGAATTCGACAATGCGAAGCGCTGGGAGAGTACGCAATGGCCGAACAAATCCGCACCATCCTAGTGCAAGAGCAAGAACATCAGATCGATTTAGCAACGGCACTCGGAATTGAGGTGCCCGACGTAAGTCAAAACAAGTGATCGAACGTAGTAGTCAGGTCTTTATTAAACAATCTACCATCAGGAAAACCATTTTATGAAATGCATGACTTGTGCGTTATTGCTCGCTTTTGTCGCCGCTCTCGGTTGCTCCGACACAACGACAATCAAGACAGAAAAGACCGTCAAAACCCCAAGAGGCGAAAAGACCGTGATCACCGAGCGCGAAGTCAAAGAAACAGACAATCCACCCGCCCGCCCATAAGCGGAGGCAATTTCGCACCGCTCAAAGTCGGCTGCCTCGCCAACCGGGTTGCGATGGAATCATTTCCTACCCGAATCGAGCAGCCCCAAAGACGGTGAGCCGGTGGTTTGTTCATCGGCCAGAAACTCGATTTCTCCCGTAACAATATCGTACATCGCGCCCACAATCGCGATTCGACCCTCTCCGACGAGATGGTCCAGCGTACTGCTCTGCTGCCGTATCAGACCAACAACCCGCGATACATTCCGGCGCGCAATCTCATCAATGAACAATTCTTGCTCGGCCTTGGTGCGCTCAGCCAAGCCTCGACACACTGCCCCATCCGTCGATCGCTGGATGTCATTGACGATGTAGTCCAGGTGCTGGCAACCCGTCGTTTCCGCAGCCGTTTTGAGTGAACCGATAAAATTAACAGCGGCGGTCACCGCACCGCATCGTGTATGACCCATCACCAAAACCAGCTTGGCGCCAGCCACGGCGCAACCATATTCGATACTACCTAAGATCTTTCGGCTGGTAATATTACCGGCGATGCGAACAACAAAGATATCGCCCACTCCCAAATCGAAGATCAATTCAGCAGGCGTACGTGAGTCGATGCAACTCAGCACGACGGCAAGCGGGTGCTGGCCACCAGCCGTAGCGTCGATCTGACGGCCAAAGTCGCGCGTTAATCGCCGACCGGTTCGAAATCGCTCGTGCCCTTCTTTTAAAAAACGCAACACTTGGGCTGGAGTAATTTCAGTCTGGAGTTCACGCGTTGAATAGTCGATGTACTGAATCTCGTCAAGCAATTTGTATTTGCTGCGAAATCCAACAAGGCTTACCTCCACGCCCCGAACCGGCCCAGAAATCTCTTTGAAATCTCGAATCAAGTCGAGAACATCAGGATCAATGTAGTCGGTTTTCTGCGCATCAAGTAATACAGCCCCTCCGCGCGGAATCCCATTCAGCACGTGCGACAAAGCGGCGCGATTTAAGAAACTCACCTGATTGGCCAGTTCGACGTGTAATACGTCCCCTCCAAGGTGCTTCTCCACGAATCGGCGGATCGGTCGCCGCATGTTGCTGTTAAGAATGAAGCTGACGCTCACCGCAAGCCCGACCAAAATACCGATCAATAAGTCCGTGAAGATAATGGCGACCACGGTCACTGCAAAAGGAATGAATTGATACTTCCCGGCATTCCACATCTGCCTCACAAGTTGCGGGCTGGCAAGTTTAGCACCAGTCACCAAGAGAATGGCTGCCAAACACGACAGCGGGATCAAGTTCAGCCATGCAGGCAGCAGCGCAACGCTGATCAACAACAGAACTCCGTGAACGACGGTTGAAAGTTTTGTTTTGCCCCCTGCATCAATATTCACCGAGCTGCGGATAATCACCGAGGTAATCGGCAATCCTCCGCTCAGTCCCGCGATCATGTTACCGACACCTTGGGCCAGCAATTCCCGGCTTGGTGGCGAGGTGCGCTGTTGAGGATCGATCTTATCAATCGCTTCCAAGGCCAGCAAAGTTTCCAGCGAAGCCATCGCGGCGATCATCGCAGCGGCAGTGTATACGGCAGGGTTCGACCATTGGGAAAAATCGGGAGATTGCAGAAAGCTGAAGAAGTCGGAAAAACTATTAGCAATCGGAACTTGAACGAGATGGTTTGCCTCAATATACCAGCGTCCGCCAACTTGCCTGAACAATAAATTCATGCCGACGCCAAACAGTACTACCAATAGCGGAGCAGGGATCGGCGATTTCTTCAGCACCTTCGACTTGTTCCAAACCACCAAGATTGCAATCGACAACAGCCCGATGACGGCTGCTCCGACGTGAACATTGCCGACAGTTCGTAGCAGTTCAGAAAATGTGTTTTCGTGGTCTGACTGCAGAAAAGCAAGTTCTCCTCCTAGGTTAGGATCATGTCCAACGACATGCGGAATTTGTTTTAAAATCAAAATGATTCCGATCGCAGCTAACAAACCCTTAATGACGCTCGATGGAAAAAAAGCGGCGATAAATCCTGCCCGGGCAAAGCCCAAGCCAATCTGAAACAATCCGGCAATAAACACGGCCAACAAAAAGACCTGGAATGAACCAAGCGATACGATTTGGGCTGCCACAATCGATATCAATCCTGCGGCCGGAGCGCTGACACTGGACTGCGAACCACTCAACATCCCGACGAAGATTCCACCAATAATTCCTGCGAGCACCCCAGAAAACAACGGGGCACCGCAGGCTAACGCCACTCCCAAACATAATGGCAAAGCCACCAGAAATACGACCACACCAGCCGCAAGATCTCGTGAAATTGTGGCTGAAGTGAAACCAATCGTTCGCGACATAATTGAACAATCCCCCGAAGGCGCGTCGAAGCTTTGCAAAATGATCACCGT
>CAZIGP010000698.1:0-3112 GCA_964538425.1 uncultured Pirellulales bacterium
GATCCAAAAGCACGCTATCGAATTGACCATCGAACAACAGCAGCTCGTCGAACGCGAAGCTTGGGTGAAATTACACTTGGCAGTTGCCCTGCCGAAAGGAGAGCGGCAGCGGTGGATGGTCGAAAAAGCGGTCGAACTCGGGGCGACTAGCTTAACTCCCCTCATCACAACTCGGGGTGTTGCTCAACCAAGTGATTCAGCCACAGCCAGATTGGAACGCACGGTCATTGAAGCCAGCAAACAATGTGGCCGTAATCGCCTGATGCAAATTCTTGAACCTCGCCGAATCGATGAAATCAGCTTTTCCGAGAGTTCATCATCCGCCCCGAAATTATTGGCCCATCCAGGCGGCCAACCTTTAATGGATGTTTGGTTCCCCAACGACGCCAATAGCACTCAACAAGTGTTTGCGGCAATTGGACCTGAAGGCGGCTTTACTGACGCAGAGGCTTCACAAGCAAAAGACCACGGTTGGCTCCCTGTGAGCCTAGGGCCGCGAATTCTTCGTGTCGAAACTGCTGCTACGGCCATCGCCGCATGGGCTAGCTTTTGGCAGCCATCATCCCACAAAGATAAAAACACGGCTTCGAATGCTTAAGCCGCGCGGCGGAATCGAAGGAAGAGTGACTCCGCTCGCTCTTCATCGATAAACCACCTCTCAGCCCACTGTTGAACTTGATATCGATAACGCATCACGGCCCAGGCAAAAACTGCCAGCATTCCTCCAATCATGGTTCCAGCAAGCCAAGGCGGACGATAACTGGCCGTAAGGCATTTTGTTCCGGGCGGCAACTCAAATAGCAATCGCCCCCATCGATCGGTTGTCATCTCGACAGGCTTGCCATCCGCCGTTGCTTTTAAAAATTTCGTTGGCACCACGTTCACGACAAGCTGGCCACCACGAAGCATCGTAGACGTATCAACCGTTAGTCCACGGGCATCAAGAGTTACTGGCAGTGGTTTTCGAGGACTGTCAACGGCAAAGGACATGGCTGCGGCCCCTTTTAATTCATAAACACACACCCCTGGCCGGTCCATTACCAGTGCACCACGCTCTTTGATTTCCTCCGCTAATTGTTCAACCACAGGATCCATTTTCCAAAAAACCTCACTACTACTACCTTCTGCGATCTGCGGAGTTTGTAGTCCATTGTAAATGACCACCCAACGCACCCCGTAAGCCCTTAAGGCCTTTAACGATCTAGGTAAATTAACGCGAAACGATCGGCCCCAAAATCCATAATCATCCACGTCCGATCGCTTCAGTGCATCTTCTGGTTTCCGATATTTTTCCACTTCCTTGTCATGTTTTAAATTAACCTCCTCATGCCCTAATTCCATGTGTAAACCATTGGCGGCAGCAGGTTCAAATAACTTATCCAGAATTGAAGCAAATCGCGGCGAAGCGCTGACCAGTGGGTCATACCCTTCCAGTGCATAGCATCCCCAAACCGTCGGAAGCTGATGCATCATCGATAGCGCATACTGCGGCGACAAACTACGACGTGGTGCAATCGAGTAAATCCGCTGGGGATGCTCCGCAGCCGCCAATTGATTCATTTCGGCTGGCAGTTCCGGAAATGGCCGAAAGGCATAATCACAAAAACTAGGCATCGACATCGACACGTGATAGGTCATCAGAACGGCTACCACGGAACATAAAGCCATTTCCCAGCGCCGCCGCAACTTCCAATGTTGCAGTGCGCGTTCCAGCAGAATGGCTCCCCCCAACACCATGAATAGTGTGGCAAATGCGATAAATTTAAAAGGGTGTTTAAAACTCGAAAATGGCGGAAATCTTGCCAGCAAATACCACAGCCCACCGGTCCGACCAAAAGTAAATAGCAAAGCGACCCAAGCCAAAAGCAGCCATAGGTTGGCCACCATCGTTCGCCTGTTCCATCGATAGGCAATGAACGACAACATTCCCAGCGCAGCAGCAACGCTAAACACAGTGCCCGAATAGTTCATATGCCCCATCTGATCAAAATGGGGCGTTTCAGGCACTCCAGGAAACTCCGCTTTCGCCAAAGGAAAAGGCAAAAACATCGTCGGCAAAAACTGTAACATCGAGCCGTCACCGGCACGACGAGGCAGTCCAGACATTTCTGCATACTGTGCGATTAAAAGCGGGGCTGAAATCGCCAAGCAAACCAACAGTGCTGCCATCGCAGGAAAAATCTGCGACCAAGGAATCGCGCGGCAGCCCAAATAAAATCCTATCGCAATCAAATAAAACAACACGGCATATGACCACATCTGCGCATTACCGGCATGAAACAACAATCCTAAAACCCCTCCAGTAGCTAATACCCATTTTCCTCCAGCATGACCTTGCCGAAATTTTTCGAGCATGCCGACCAGTAGCGGTGCCCAAACAGCCACGGGCGTCATGTAATACCAAGATCGACCCGCAATCAGAAAAAACCCTGTTAATACAAAGCATGCAGCAGCGGCTGCAGAAAAAGAGGGACGAACACCGATCACACGGCACGCCCAAAATGTTGCACAATATCCGACTAATAAGTGGACAATGCAAAACACATCGAACGTTGCATATTCGTTCCTCAAAATGCCATCGGCGATGGCATAAGAAACATAGGTCGGTGGGTACGTTAGCGCGTAAGTTCCTAAACTGGTCGTCGGCGATCCCAGGAATTGATGAGGATTCCACGTGGGAAATGCGCCTTCGTGAAGCAGGCTGCGACACCCCTGCAATACAACGGGCAAAAACTGTGAAAGATTATCATCCTGCACAAAGTAGAACGGCTGTCGCCACTCTAAATAGGCCAGCAAACCACCGACAAACAACAAACCAGAAAGCATCCACCATTTGCTCGAAGTGCGCAGCGTTTCGCTTTCCAAATTTTTGTGAATGCTTAAAAAGATTTTCGGCTCTTCTTTTTGTATCCCCAAACTAGATAAATCTCTTGGATGCTCGCCTAACAAAGCCTCAAAAAATCGTCGGACAAAGCTCAGCCGTCCTACCCACCAAATCGCTGTTAATAAAATTGCAACCGCAAGGAATCCCCAAATGGTTGCTTTGTCGACGCCCCCCGAAGGCGCAGCTTTTATCGCAATAAATAAGGTGACAACCATCCATAAATTGCGC
>CAZIGP010000699.1:0-3107 GCA_964538425.1 uncultured Pirellulales bacterium
GCCGTGGTGATTTGGAGCAGGCGAACAAGTTGTTTGCGCCGATGGCTAATGCTTCGTTGCAAGATAGTTTCAACGTGCTTCAGCCCGCGATGCAGGACGACATTAATGTCCATCGTTTTGTATTCGCGTACCGCACTTATGGACTGGCTGATCTGTTGGGTAAGCAACATGCCTACACTATCTTGCAGCAATGCGTGCGTTTCTGTTGCCATGATGAACGAGAACGGCTGAACAGAAATCGGGCGGAGTCTTCAATTCGAGCACTCGTGCCCAAGCTGCTCGATCAATATAAATTGACGGGCAAGGAATCTGGTATGCGCGATCCAGGGGATGCAGCCATTGAAGAATTGAGCGAGGCGATCTATCAAGGGCCACCGGAACAGTCGGCGGATGCTGTGGCCGCGGCACTCGCGGACGGCATAAGTCTTGAAGCCGTTGGAGAAGCGATTTCGTTGGCGTCGAATCTGATGGTACTGCGGCAGGGGCCGGATAAGTGGCGTACGCACGGCGATTCGGCGGGCGTACACTCCTCCGACGCCACGAATGCGTGGCGAAATATGGCCCGCTTCGCCGAAAAGCGTTATGCCGTCTCTGGGCTGATTGTGGCAGCGTACCATGTGGCAATCCATACGCCGTTCAAGAGTAACGCGTATCCCATAGCAGAACATCGTGCGGCAATTAAAGCAACCGATCCAGAAGGCTTGCTGTCGGAGGCGGAAGATGCAATTCGTCACAACGATCAAGGACGTGCCGCTGCCGCGATCGCGATTTATGGCGAGAAAGGACATTCTGCCGAGGCGGTGTTTCAACGAATGCTTCAATATACCATCAGCGAAGATGGCCGACTGCATGGAGAAAAATACTTCCAAACGGTGCAAGAGGAATTTCGCACTACGCGGCCGGCGTTCCGTTGGAGACAGCTAATTGGATTGGCTCGTGTGACTGCAAGCGCTTACGGCTACGACCGCAAGGATCAACACGGCGGGCGCGCACCTGGCTATGAGGAGGCGTGCCGATTGCTCAAAGTATCGGCCTGAGAATGTTGAAGCGTCTTTAGCGGACTTGCTTAGAGTGTCTCAAGAATGACCGAGGCGAGAATTAAGCTTCGTGAAATTGGCCGTTAGTTAGGGTGCGGCGATTAGGAAGATTTTTGCCGTGCACCAGTTGAAGGCAACTGATGCGACCCGCCATTTATATTCATCTGGATGGATCTTCAAGGAACCAGTATCACAAGGCCGCCGCCAAGTATACGATTGGGAAGAAATAAAACGACGCGGAAAAAGCTTTTCAATTTGAGTTCCCCGCGCCTCTTTAGTTTTCCCTGTAATCAGTAAATACTTTTATGTGCGGTCGATTTACCTTGCTTTCGCGGATCAATGCACTGCTTCAGCAGTTCGCCATTGAGGATGCTCTACCGGAACCACCGCCGCGCTACAACGTTGCTCCGTCTCAAGATATCCCTGTGATCCGCCAATATGATGGCCGCCGCGTGCTATCGCCAATGAGATGGGGATTAATACCCGCATGGGCTAAAGATCCGAAAATTGGTTACACCATGATTAACGCACGGTCGGAAACGGCGGCAACCAAGCCTGCTTTTCGTGCGGCGATGAAATACCGCCGATGCTTGATCCCCGCCGATGGTTTTTATGAATGGAAGCGCGAGGGTAAAGCCAAGCAACCGTACTACATACGTCGGCCTGATGAGCAGCCGTTCGCCTTCGCAGGCTTATGGGAAGGCTGGGATAAAGGTGAGGGGCCGATTGAAAGCTGCACGATACTGACCACATCGGCCAACGATTTTATGAAGCCGCTGCATGATCGCATGCCGGTGATATTATCTGCCAACGATTATGACTTGTGGCTGAATCCCGATGAGCGCGATCCTGAAAAACTGGCTTACCTGTTTGAGCCTGTGCCAAATGATGAGCTTGTGATGAATCCTGTTAACAGAATCGTGAACAACGCACGCAACGAGGGTCCGCAGTGCATTGAGGCGGTTTAGATGAAGATTTTTATTCAAAATAGGGATCGGGACACTGCATTCAAAACCAGAAGTATCAAAGTGACTTGTACAGACCATCTATCTTGGTTGATTTTGTAGTTCATTGCATTGGAAAACATTTCACGGTTCGAATTTACCAGTCATCGTGCCATCTTGAGCCACTGTGACCACATAGATGCGGCCGGCAGGGATTTTGACATGCTTTTCATAGCTGAGAATAAATTCAAAATTAGGGTGTTCACAAGTTATTTGATGAAACGTTAGTTCTGGGGTAATAACGGCAACGCTGATGCCATGCCCAGGTTTTAATAAATGTAAATACTGGTTTACTTTTTCACCTTTTGCATCATCCATATAGAAGGTAACGTAGTCGACAAAGGGCTTTAAGTGATTGGCAAGCTTAACGGTCGCAATTGGTCTTGGCCTGTCACGATTTATTTTCCAGGCTGTAAGTAAGCCGACGCTTACTAATGCAATTACTAGAACAACAACTTTGCCACGGAGCTTCATCCTTCCCCCTCCCGAGCATTCGACCGAGCTTCCACTTTAAAAATTTTCTTTCAGCCCAAAACGCCGGTAGCGAACGTTACGGGGATTCATGGTATGGCCCCAACTGATTGATTCAACGGCTAATCCCAAAACTGCGGCAATGCGTTCGCGCTCGGCAGGGCTTGGAGTCCAACGGCCGTCGGCAATGGCCTCGGCACGGTCAACTGGCAATTCGGCCTTCGCTGCAAACTCCTCCAGCGACATGCCTGATTCTTCTAGTAAGACGTCGACGGTTTTCATGACTTTGCACGCCGAAATACAGTAAGTGAACGGCTCTCTTCTATCGTAGCAGAACTCTTGAAAATTCGGGCAACCATAACTTAACAAATGATTGATTAACCATTTGGTCGGTGAAGGGATTTGCCTCCTACAGCCCAATTTTGCACGATTTTAATTTCCGGACAGCATTAACTCCTTATCGACCATGGTTTGCGCCGCTTGTGGCTTTATCGAGGGTGGGGTACTCTAGCTGATTAGGAGCTTTTTCGATTTATCAGGTAGTTTTTTAGCGGAATGGTGCTGATGTCTGACCCTTATTTTCAAACTCAGTTTG
>CAZIGP010000700.1:0-3105 GCA_964538425.1 uncultured Pirellulales bacterium
TCCAGCCAGCGAAGTTTATGTTCGCAACAAACAGCGCGGCTGCGAGCGCGTTGGCATGACAAGCCAACTTCACCGCCTGGCGGCAAGCACCTCAGAAAGTGAACTGCTTGGGTTGATCGGTAAACTGAACGATTCGCCGGCTAAAGAACCTGTGCATGGCATTTTGGTTCAACTGCCGTTGCCAAAACACATCAGCGAAACTCGCATCCTTGATGCTGTTCGCCCGCTCAAAGACGTCGACGCGTTTCATCCCGAAAATGTTGGTCTTATCGTGCAAGGCCGCCCGAGATTTCTGCCTTGCACGCCGCATGGCATTCAGCAATTACTTGTTCACAGCCGTATCGAGACTGTCGGCAAACATGTCGTCGTGCTAGGCCGCAGCGAAATTGTCGGTAAACCGATGGCACTTATGTTGGTACAGCGTGGCGCTGGTGCCGATGCCACCGTCACCATCTGCCACAGCCGCACAAACAACTTAGCCGAGATCACTCGGCAGGCGGACATATTGATCGTCGCCATCGGCAAACCAAAGTTTGTCACTGCTGACATGGTGCAACCCGGCGCTGCCGTCATCGACGTAGGCATTAACCGCGTTGATGGAAAACTTTGCGGCGATGTCGATTTTGAATCCGTCGAGAAAATCGCCTCAGCCATTACGCCCGTGCCAGGCGGTGTAGGGCCACTCACCATCACGATGCTGCTATCGAATACTTTAACGGCAGCCAAATTGCAAAACGGCGAGAAAGCTGTTTGACTACCGAACCGAGGCAGTTTGCTTTTTTAAGCTTCCGCCCAGCGAAATCAAATGCGACTCGGTTCGCAAATACATTCGCCCAGCGGCGATGGCGGGCGTAGCACGGGTCGCTTCGCCGAGCGAATTCTTTGCCAATAGTTTGTAATTGGTGTCCGCCGCTAACACGACCACATCACCTTCGGTCGACATGCAGTAGAGGCGGTTGCCCACTCGCACCGGCGAGCCAAAAAAGTTCCCACCTACGCGCTGCTTCCAGTGAGACTCGCCGCTCGTGGCATCGAGGCAAGAAACAATGCCTTTATCGCTCCAAAAGAAAATCAGCTTTCCCGCAGCACACAGTGTAGGCACATACGGAGCGATACTGCGATCTTTCGAGTAGACAATCTCTGGCGTTTCGCCTTGTTTCCCGCTCGGTTTGATAGCAAACACGGCAGTGTTGCCGCCACCGTCGCCGCAATTTCCAAAAATCAAATCGCCGACAAGTACGGGCGAAGCGACAGGTCGCTGTTTAAATACCGGCATTTCCCAATTCGGAGCACCAGTCTGCAAATTGTGGCTGCTAATGCCATGCGCCCAGCTACACACGATCAACTCTCGGCCAGTCGCTGTCTCGCGCACACAAGGCGTTGCGTAAGACAAATTTTGCCGATTATCAGCGTATTTGCGGGGAATTTTCCACCGCTCGTTTCCTGTAGCAGCATCCAGCGCAATCAAAAACCGATCTTCACCTTCCTGATCGTTGGTCATGATGACCATGTCGTCGACCACAATCGGCGAAGTTCCAAAACCATGCTGGCTTTCGAACGAACCCAAATTCTTTCGCCAGGCATCCTCGCCGCCATGCGTCAGTGCCAGGAGGGTAATTTCCTCCGGCGTAGCCCATGCGACATACACATGTTTGTCATCAACAGCCGGCGTACTTGAGGCATAGCTATTGAATTTGTGGATATGATGCGTGCTAGAGGGATATTCACGTCGCCAAAGTATTTGCCCATTCGCAATACTCAAGCACAACACATAGCGCATGCCCGATTCCGCATCGCTGCTCAGCAGAAAGACTTTGTCCTTCCAAATCACCGGCGACGAATTACCGACACCCGGCAACTCCTTCTTCCAGTTGTAATCGGCTTCGGTCCATTCAATCGGAATTGTATCCGCCGCATCGTATTGCCCTTGGCCATTTGGCCCGCGAAAGCGAGTCCACTCTTGAGCATTGACATCGCACGTCGACGCATGCCACATCGATGCAATGAATACCAGCAGCGTCGGTATCTTGCCGATCATCGAAACCTCGACTCTATCCTCGAAGCTATGTAGTCGCTAATGCGGGCAATTCGGCAAAGTTTTTGAGGAGCTTCAATCCATTGGCTTGGCTCTTTTCTGGATGAAACTGTGTGGCAAATAGGTTGCCGCGCCACACCATCGAGCAAAACGCGCCACCGTAATCAGTCTCGGTCGCAATCACCGCTTCATCGCGCGGCTTCACATAATACGAGTGGACAAAGTAAAAGTGCGTTCCTTGCGCAATGCCATCCAGCAGCGGCGCGTTACGGCGAATTTGCAAACCGTTCCAGCCCATGTGGGGCACTTTCAGCTCAGCCGGCACTTTAAATCGGACCACTTCGCCGGGCAAAATCCCCAAACCTTCATGCTCCCCGTTTTCATAGCCCACTTCGAACAACAATTGCAGTCCAAGGCAAATCCCTAAGAATGGTTTGTCCGCTGCAACGGCGTCTTCAATCGGGCCGACCAAATCACGGCGATGCAATTCAGCAATGGCATCTTCGAACGCTCCCACGCCGGGAAGAATGACTTTCTCCGCACGTGCCACTTCGGCCGCATCGCTGGTAATGATTGCTTCATGCCCTACCCGCTCTAGTGCTTTTTGCACACTGCGGAGATTACCCATTTGATAGTCGATGATGGCAATCATTGGTCAAAACCAAGAAAGGTAATAGGGTAATGCCCAGAATCAGCAGCAATCGTCAGGTCGAGTCGTATCGCATAAGGCAGGAATAACCAAACCAAGGTGAGTCATTCATTTTAATGTCCTTTGCCTGCCGGCGTTAGACCGTTCGATTTTCCTTTCTTGCATTCTTCTTTCTCCCCAAACTCTTTTTTCTCGCAGTCTAAAGGAGCCGTAAGCGGTTTGCGTGCACTGGCCATCGGAGGCCCCCACTTGACTTGAAGCCCCGCCACCACTACAAACCCTTGCGGCGTCATCCTTTTACGCCTTTCGCCGGCTGGCTTGAACGATGTATTTTCCAGCCTCACCGGCCCCGTCGTCTAGCGGTCTAGGACACCGGCCTTTCACGCCGGTAACACGGGTTCGAGTCCCGTCGGGGTCACTT
>CAZIGP010000701.1:0-3098 GCA_964538425.1 uncultured Pirellulales bacterium
GCTTCGCCTTGATAGCCAAAATCTTCAGTTGTTCGCACGAGGCCTCGACCGAACAAGGCCGCCCAATGGCGATTCATTGTAACGCGGCCAACCAGCGGATGGCGTGGATCGACGAGCCAGTGTGCCAGATCCAATCGGCTGGCAGGATGTTCTGCCGAAGACTCCAGTGGCAGTTGCAGCACCGTCGGTACGCCAGGCTGAACGACTTCCTTGGGTTGCAAATATTCTCCCCGGTGACGACGGTGCGTCGTTCGCCTATGATCGCCCGGGCGCTCGCGCATCACCAAGGTCGTAGGATATGCTGGAAGCTGGCTGCGAAGGTTTGCTATCTCTTTGTGTGCTTCGGCAAGTTCAAGAGCCGTCTCGAGATAATACTTTCGCAATCGTTGCCGCTGCTCGCTGCTCAAGCTTGTTGGCGAAATCAAACACAACTGCTGTAAATCGGTCGGCATGGCCTGGGCTTGCAAATTCCGCGTATCGTAGGCTGCCCATAAGCGAAATCGTCCTAAAGCAACTGAATAATAACGTTCGAAAACCATCGTCAGCGTGAGGGACGCTGTTTTATTCAACGGTTGCGACAAGCCAAAGACAGCTTCATGAGCTCGGCCTTGGCCGCCATCGATGGACCAACCGGTGTGTGGTTCGCCATCGATCGCCATCGCCGCTGTAAATTTCGCGCCATCTGCTTCGCCACGGCAATAGGACTGGCTGGAGCTAACCAACGGAACCGACTGATCTCCTGCTTTCAGCGTAAACTCATTCAAAAAGAAATCGCCGTTGGGGCCCTCGTAATAGGTGCGCCCAGGCCCATGCGCAGGCAATGATTCGTGGGGCAGCACTTCAAGTCGCAGTGCCGTCATGCGATTCAACTCGCCGGCGGGCAATTCGAGTTCGTACACATCGTGCTTGGTTTGATCGCCAGTGGCCAGCACCGAGCCATCGTCCAATAAATTTAGCCGCGCAAGATTGGCTTTCATCGCACTGGGCTGGATAATTCGCCACGTCACCGCTTGAGCATGTTGCGTCTGCAGCCACTTGTTAAAGGCCGCTTCGGCAGCCGTCCTCCGGCGTTCCACTTCAGGCCTTCCGTCGCTGGGTGATTCTGTAGGCAACGGGAACCGATCGGCCAGCGATGCCTCGAGTGAGGTAATTTTTGACTCGAATTCGAGGCGTTTGGCAGCGACCGCGGCATCAGGAACTTCAAAGTTGGGCTCATCGGCATTGTTGAACAGCGCCAGCATTCGATAGTAGTCGCGGTGTGTGAGGGGATCGAACTTGTGCGTATGACATTGCGCGCATCCCAAGGTCAGCCCCAGCCAAACTGTTGCGGTAGTATTCACACGATCCACCAGCGAATAGAAACGATACTCCTGTGTATCGATGCCCCCTTCTTCATTCAGCATCGTGTTGCGATGGAAACCGGTTGCGATGCGCTGCGAGGCGTTTACGCCGGGCAGCAGATCTCCTGCAATCTGCTCCACCGTGAATTGATCGAACGGCATGTCGGCATTCAGTGCCTGAATCACCCAGTCGCGGTAAGGCCAAATCGAACGCGGCCGGTCTTTTTCGTAGCCGTTGGTATCGGCATAGCGAGCCAAATCGAGCCATCGCCGCGCCCAGCGCTCGCCATAATGCGGCGAAGCCAACAGTCGATCGACCAGCCGCTCATAAGCATCTGGCGAAGTGTCGTTGACGAATGCGTCGACTTCTTCTAATGTTGGAGGCAACCCAATGAGGTCGAGCGACACTCGACGGATGAGCGTATGGCGATCCGCTTCTGCAGAAGGTTGCAAACCGTTTTGCTCTAGTTTGGCCAGCACAAAGCGATCGATTGCATTCCGGGGCCAGGCCTCCTGCTTTACGACTGGTAGGGCAGGAGATTGCGGGGGAGCAAACGCCCAATGCTGTTCATACTTTGCACCCTGTGCGATCCATTTTTGGAGCGTCTCGATTTGCGTCGCGGTCAGCTTCAAATTGCTCTCGGGCGGTGGCATTCGCTCGGCATCGCCTGAAGACCGAATGCGCCGAACCAGTTCACTTTCCTCTGGCTGCCCTGGCACGATCGCGCGCAATCCCGATTCGGCTGCACGGCATGCGGCTTCTTGCGTATCCAGCCCTAACCCCGACTGGCGATTATCTTCATCCGGGCCGTGACATTTAAAACATTTTGACGACAAGATCGGACGAATATCGCGGGAAAAATTCACCTCTTCTGCAACCGCCGAAGTAGAAACGACAACAGAACTTGCAATTACCGCGTAGGCAAAGAAAGAAACAAGATTCATTGTCGAGCTAATGTTTGCAAATTTGGGGAGCAAGGAACAGAAGAACAACAAAATGCTACCAAGCTGTAGGAGGCGGAATCGTTTTCGCCGATGCAAATCCAACTCATGCCTTGATCAGCACCGATCGCGTGAAGTGCCGACCTTTGCACAGCAGCCTGAATATTTTAATGGTGGGAAAGACTCGAGAGCAAAAGTGTCGACACTATTATAAACCTGTTACAACCCAGGGTTCAAGGTAGAACAAAATTATTTATCGATAAAACTAGGGGTGTTAGGCGTTATTCGTATGGCCGCTCTGGATGCTCTTGAGGCGTCTAGTTTTTACCTGTAAAATTATGTCGACAATTATATTTAATGTATGACATTTTTTGCTGACAGCCTGAAATCGCTAATCGGATTTTATTTTGTCCGTTAAGTAGTTCAAAAGCGACAAGCACTCCTGGGCAATCTCTTCGTGTTCGACCGCATTACTTCGCGACGTCTCGTGAATGGCAACCACAAACGCCAATCCAAACTTCACCTTCTGTTCTACTAACGTTCTTGAAGCCGGCAGACTTGCGTTCGTCTCGTCATTTCGAGGAAACGGATTAGCGACTAGAACTCCATAATCGCGGCAATGAGCCCAGCACGAATGAGCATTGTCTGGTGACGGCACAATGGTCACCCCAACGGTGCGATCACCCACAGTGCCGGAATAATCAATCCAGCGAAAGCCTTTTCCCCATGTATCACGTTCATTGCGTTCGCCGCGATCATTTAAAATTACCCCGCTTCCTCCCTCAACCTTCATCGCATTAGCAACCCGTAGACCTA
>CAZIGP010000702.1:0-1008 GCA_964538425.1 uncultured Pirellulales bacterium
AGCCCGAGATCCATCTTGCGAATTTGATTGAACAAGGCATCGGCATGGTTCGTCATCCTCCTCAGCCGGAGCATTGGAATGCCGGAATGATCGTGATTCGATCTAGTGCTGAAACAGAGGATTTCTGGCGCAAAGTCGATGATGCACCCGAAAACGACAACGCTTGGATGGAACAATGGGTCGTTAACGAATTAGCCAAACAACCGGAATATGCCCAGATGCTCCACCCACTCGATTTGCGCTATAACAGCGTACCGGGAGTCGTGATGGGCCGCTCGCCAGTGATTGTTGCGGGTCACGGCTTGCCGATGGATCATCGCAAGCAGATTCTGACAAGTGGGCTTGAGGCAGTTTCATCCCTTGACGCATCGGCGACTTCTCCGTTACCTCGTCAACGTGAAGATTTCGGCCAATTTCTTAATGAATTAGGGTTGGTCGGAGAAGGTGCTGAAGTCGGCGTGTTTCGGGGTGAATATTCGCGGACGCTCTTGGATCGTTGGCGCGGACGCATACTGCATCTTGTCGATCCTTGGCAACAGCAGACTAATTATCGTGACATCACCAACTTATCAGACGGGGAATTTGAGCAGTGTCTGGAAACGACACGTCGCAATTTAGTTCCTCACGCAGGGCGTTTTCGGATTCATCGCCTCAAGTCGGTGCAAGCCGCTCAGAATTTTTCCGACGCTTCGTTGGATTTTATCTATCTGGATGCCAATCATCACTTCGACTCGGTTTCGGAAGATTTGCAAATGTGGTTTCCTAAACTGAAGCCTGGTGGCGTGATGGCAGGGCACGATTTTCTTGACGGAGAATTGCCGGAAGGTTCTTTCGGTGTTGCCAGTGCCGTGCGCTGCTTTCTCCAAGAAGTTAAAGCAGAACTTCACGTTACCTGTGAATCTGCTTGGCCATCGTGGTATTTTTTCA
The DNA here is from genome assembly GCA_964538425.1 of uncultured Pirellulales bacterium. GTDB lineage: Bacteria > Planctomycetota > Planctomycetia > Pirellulales > JADZDJ01 > JADZDJ01. Next base: position 928 of record CAZIGP010000702.1, read on the forward strand.
AACCGATGAACTAGTTTTTATGATTGAATATTCAGCCAAGATGCTTGAGCATTTTCATTTTCCGCGCAATGTAGGAGCGCT
>CAZIGP010000702.1:1018-3084 GCA_964538425.1 uncultured Pirellulales bacterium
ATGCGGACATCATAGGTCGCGGCAGCTTGGATGGCTGTGGGCGAGCCCCGCGCACGGAAATTTACTTAAAACTTAAAGAAAACAGAGTTGCCGAAGCAGGATTTACTACCTTTGGTTGTGGTGCTTCGATTGCTTGCGGTTCGGTTCTGACAGAAATGATTCTTCATCACACTATTCATGAATGCCAGCAAATCGAATTCAAAATGATATTGGACGCTTTAGACGGCCTGCCAGCCGATAAAGAATTTTGCGCTGAAATTGCGTTGAATGCATTACGCGACGCTACCCGCCAATGGGACGAACATTATTCCACTCCACCTAACAATTAGACTTACGCCATGGATGTGATTCCTTCATCGTTATGCATGATCGTGCGAGATTCTTCGCGAACTTTGCCGGCTGCTTTGGAAAGTATTCGGCCTTGGGTCAGTGAAATGATTGTTGTTGACACTGGCTCGAAAGACAATACTCCAGAAATCGCTCGGCATTATGGCGCCCAGGTACATTACTTTCCGTGGTGCAACGATTTTGCCGCTGCACGCAATGAATCGTTGAAGCATGCTCGAGGTCAATGGCTCTTCTGGATGGATTCTGACGACACGATCGATGGAAGTAACGGTCGTAAACTTCTAGAGCTAACCGAACGGTCACTCGAACAGGCACCGCTTGCTTACGTCATGCAAGTGCATTGCCCAGGGCCAACAGCCAACGATCAGATCGATGTAACCGTTGTCGATCATGTAAAACTCTTTCGCAATTTGCCCGAGATCCGTTTTGAAGGACGAATTCACGAACAGGTGCTGCCAGCGATTCGACGCTTAGGAGGCGAAGTTGCTTGGAGCGATATTTTTGTCGTTCATTCAGGCAGCGATCACAGTATTGAAGGACGCCAACGAAAACAAGAGCGTGACTTACGCTTGCTTGAATTGGAATTGCAAGATCATCCTGATCATCCTTTCGCGCTATTCAATGTGGGCATGACGTATGGTGACATGGACCGTCACGAAGAAGCGATCCTCGCACTCCGTCGCTCATTGCAGGTATCGGCTCCTACGGAGTCCCACGTCCGTAAAATCTATGCGCTTTTGGTGTGCAGTTTGACACAGCTCAATCGCTTTGAAGAAGGTAAACGAGTGTGCCAGGAAGGATTGCAATTTTTTCCGCGAGATCCAGAGTTACAATTTCGACTAGGCTTGATTGCACATCGCCTGGAACAACTCGACGAAGCGGTGTTTGCGTATCGAAACGCACTTACGCAGCATGACGAGCGGCATTTTTCCAGCCGAGATAGCGGAATTACAGGCTATAAAGCTCGGCATAATTTAGCACTAGTGTACGCTGATAAAAACCGTCACGATCTAGCCGAACTTCAATGGCGTCAAGTTTTAAATGAAGTGCCGGGTTTTCGTCCTGCATGGCGCGGCCTAGGGGAGTCGCTCATTCGTCAGCAGCGATTCACTACAGCAAAGCTGGAATTCGAGCGAATGCCTGAAAATCCGTTAATCGCTTGCGAGAAAAGGATGCTTCAGGCCGAATTAGCGACGGCTGAAAATAATATCGAGTGTGCAGCGCATCACTATTTCCAAGCGGCGAAAGTTTTTCCTGACGATTTGGAATTACTTCGCGCACGCTGTCGATTCTTATTCGAACAAGGAGATGCATCTCAGACGGAAGTTGCTCTCGATGAACTTTGCCGCCGAAATCCGCACGATGGCGCAGCTTTTCATAATCTAGGTACACTTTTTTCACGTGACGGTCGTTGGGGGCAAGCTATTGAAGCGTTCGAGCGATCTTTGGCGGTGCGACCTAACAATCCTTTGACACAACAGCTGTTAGCAGTGGCAAACACACAACTCGCGTAAATTAGTTGGCTTTCTATCAACTCTCAAGGCGGCTGGTTTCTCTTCGCTTTGGTTCACCAACATGAGATAACTTGCCAGTTTTCTATTTTGTCAGCCTCATTGCTTGGTATTTTGCACACCTCAAATTCGACATTTTAGTAGGATTGTGCATCGCCATTATATCTTAGATCTATGTGACAGAAGCTAATGTTCTTGACTCAGAAT
>CAZIGP010000703.1:0-3076 GCA_964538425.1 uncultured Pirellulales bacterium
TCGAGGCACTAGAGCTTCGGCGCCGCCACCGTAACGATCGCCAACCGAACCTCCAACCGGACGACGCAGCCGCTCTTCGAGCACTTCTTGTAACTCTGCGGCATTGGTTTCCTGTGAATAGCCGCCGCTCATCGCGTAAATTTTATCGCAGTTTTCCACGACGTCGGCCCAATGGTTATCGAGTTTTTCGGTGCCAGCGCTATGCGGCGTGGTCACTGTATTACTGCGAGCTAGTGAGAAGAATCTTCCATTAGCTGCCAAATAACCGATTTCCAAGCGATAACTCTGTGGTGGATCGGCTACGTCGATGTACCAGTTTTTCACTCCGCCGTGGATAACAATGTCTCGTAACACACTGTCGGCCGTCGTCGAGACTCCTGTCGACGAAACATGAAATACTCGCAATACAGGCTTCGCGCTGTGCCATTGCTCACCCAACGCGGCTTGTGCACGAACGATACCCGTGGGAGTAAGCTCCCAGTAAGCATGAAGCCAATACGGCCCACGCACCATAACAACAAGCCGATCTTTGGCCGAAGCGATGCGTGTTTCGTCAATTTCCGTAGCAAGGATCTTTGCTTGCGCAAGACGCTGCTTTGCTTGTTCAATACGTTTTAAGATTCGCGGATCTGCATCCTTAGCTCGAATAGGAGCCGACGCAGTGCCGTTGCGAGCAAGATTGCCCACGCGACTAGAAACTACCGGCTTTGCCGATGCGGACCGGCTAATCGGTGGCGTTTTTTTTGCAAGAGTTTTCACAGTGCCATTTCCTTCGGTGCCCTTAAGCAGTGCACGAACTAACTGATCTTTGCGCATCGAGTGCCAACCTTGCACACCGCGCTTGCGAGCCAACTGGGTAAGAGACTTCAGCGACTGCGCACGTAATGTTTGAGCGGTCATGAATCGACGTCCTCTGCTGCGGTTTTGCACACTTGGCGCACAAAAGCCGCAAAAAAATGTGGGAGAGAATCGTCCCTGACCTACACCTAACCCCTTGGCACTCCGCCATTCGAGGCTCGACGCATCACAGCAGCTTGATGACTTCTTAGGAAGGAAATTTGTCAGGCGTGGTGGCAGCTTCGTGTCGGTTGGTTAAAAACAAACCAGATCCTCCGCCCCAAACAGCATATGAGCCGCCGAACTTGCTCTTCCTGTTCCCTCAAACCGACGATGTTCGCGTCGAAAATCCCTACTGCTATTGCATTTACAACTGGACGAAATTGGAGATTGCAAGCAAATCCAACCTCGAACCACATGCCAAAAGCCGTTATGACCACTCTAACCGGAAACTGCAAAAATGGCAAGATGCGCACCCCCCACAGATACTAATTTTAAACGGCAAAGGAAGCGAAAGGCAATCGATGAGCAGGCTACGAGGAAGGCATGAATAGGCCAATGGCTGTTTTTTCATAAAGCATTATTAATTGGTTACTTACGATAATTACAAAGAATTTGTGAAAAAAATCACAAATTCGGCTCCTTGCCAATTGACGCCCTATTTTACCCTGATTAAATTTGTGACGTACTAACTTGGTTTCGATGAATTCTGACGGTTTGTTAACCTTCCAAGTTTGGCGTGGGGAGTGTGGTCGAAAAACTCGACCCAGTGAATTTGTTGGTCTGCTGCTCGCAGTTTTGTGTTCGATTAGCGTTATTCTCACGCTAAACTACGACAGCAAGTCGATCTTTTTCACAACTTCTTAAAAAGTGCCAAACATGGACCGGCTCCCCGCGGATGATCGCTCGGCTGTTGCAATTGCTTGGGCGTGGGCTTCGCGGATCATGGTCATCGCAGCCGAGATGGTAGTTCCCGGTTTGTTGGGCTACTACTTCCTCGACAAGTGGCTCGGCACACGGGTGCTTTTTCTGTTAGGCGGTTTGGCGCTCGGGATGACGCTGGCGATTTTGCACTTGGTTCGCATGACCGCTGAGTTAAACCAATCCAAAAAATTGTCGAGGAAGAATCGCTCACAACTGTGATCTCTGCCGTCAAAAATCGGCTCGGTCGATTAGGACTGACAGGGCGCTGCCTGCTATTGGCGCTTTTGATATTGGCTGCGCTGGCCGTCATCGGTCCCTTGGCTGCGATGCTATTCGGTTCTTTAGGTTTTTCAGCCGCGGTTGTCGCTGCAGTAGCAGTTTGGTTTGCTGCGGCAGCAGGAAATATCACGAATGAATTATTTGCATCACGCGGTCAATCGGCCGCAGGTATCTTAGTCGGCATGATGATGCGAATGATTTTTCCTTTAGTGATGTGTCTAGTTGTGCAATTAAACGACGGCAAACTCGCCGAAAGTGGTTTTGTGTTTTACGTACTCGCGTTTTACCTCGTGGTGCTGCCTCTCGACACCGGGCTTGCAGTATTGCGTATGTCGCGTTGAGGCAATGTAAAAGCCAACGACGTAAAAACTAACGACAAAGAATATTGAAATGGCAGATACCTTCGATCCCGGACATCTCTTTGGTCACGTTCAAGATGCAGAGCATTTTGAAGTGCCACAATTTGTAGTGGACGGCGGCAAAATCAAGATCCCACAGCCTTGGGTTGGCGATCAGGTCGAAGTTCAAGGTCGTGCTCCGGTATTTGGTTTTAACTACCGGTTGACGAAGTTCATGCTCATTGAAGTTGTGGTGGCCTTAATCATTGCACTTATTTTTATTCGCTTAGCTTGCCGGATGCGTGGCGGAAAGGCGCCGAAAGGGCGCTGGTGGAACCTATTAGAAACAATGTTGGTGTTCATTCGAGATGAAGTTGCTCGTCCGGCCATTGGCCATCACGATGGCGATAAGTTTCTGCCGTTTTTGTGGACGATGTTTTTCTTCATCTTGGGTTGTAATCTAGTCGGCTTGTTGCCTTGGACGGGTTCTCCTACGGGAGCATTAGCCACCACCGCAGCACTGGCCACAATTACTTTTGCGACAGTTGTCGGCGCTGGCATGATGAAAATGGGGCCGATTGGTTTTTGGACCGGGCAGGTGCCGCACATGGAATTGCCATTTGTGCTGGCGATCTTGCTGAAGCCGATGATCTTTGTCATCGAAGTCATGGGGCTGTTTATCAAACACGTGATCTTGG
>CAZIGP010000704.1:0-3070 GCA_964538425.1 uncultured Pirellulales bacterium
CCAACACAAACTGCACTGGCTCTCCGAACAGGCGCTGAACTGGTCCGGACTCCCGGTTGTGCATGTGCGGCCAACCGTGCTACTCGAAGGTTTTTTGCTAGTTTTCACTGCAGATTCAGTCAGAGAATCGAACGAAATTAGACTGCCGTTCGGCAGAGGGAAAACTTCGCCGGTCGCCGTAGAAGACGTTGCCGAGGTGATCGCGACGGTGCTCGTCAATCCGCAGCCCCATATCGGCAAGGTCTATCATCTGACTGGCCCGATTTCTGAAAACATGCATTTCTTCGCGCAAGAGTATTCGAAGGCACTCGACCGCACAATCACCTATCAAGACATTTCGGTCGAAACATGGCGAGAGGGGCTATTGCAGCGCGGCCTGCCAGTCCATGTGGTGAACCACGTCACGACAATGGCCGATCTCCATCGCGCAGGACGATACGACCGTATGTCAGACGACGTGCGCACGCTAACAGGTCATGAACCACTGAGCGTACGGGATTTCGTCCGTAGGAATGCAGCAACCTTCACTGCAAACTGAGAACATTCTAGGGCTATTTAAACGCATCCTGCTGGGATAATTCAACTCTCGATTTAAGCCATGCAAAAATACTCGCGCCAATTTGCCGGTATCCAACTGCATTGGGATGAACTCCGTTGTCAACAGAGTAGCCATCCATCGGATCCAAATTAAGTTCTGTTGGAACAATAAACAGGCGCTCCGATTCACGACCGACGAAATGGTCTAATTCGCGCTGGACCAGGCGGTGTTGAATTCGCTTCCATCCCCAGCGGTGATATTTACCTTGATAGTTGGCTTCGAAGCCCGACTCTCTTGCGTTGGGCGGTGTCGTCAAACAGATGCCGATCTCCGCTTTAGGCGCCGACTTAAGAAAAGCCGCAATTAGCTCATCCGCATGTTTGAACATCGAATCGATACGGGCATCAATCTCTGTGGCCTTTTCAGGGTCGCAATGAAAACAGTCATTAATGCCCAGTAGAAATGTCACATAATTCGGGCGGTCGCCGCTGCAAGACAATTCGAAATAACGAGCTATATCAATTTCGGGTTTGCCGCCATCGACAGCAAATACAAAAGGACTGCCGCTATCTTGATTAATTGCTTTAGCAGGGTCTCGCTGTGCCCAGTAAGTCGCAAATCGTTCCCATGTCCAGCCCCCGTAGCCTTCGTGTACAACGCCATTGGCAGCGTCAGCAGGTCGATGCGTCCCTAGCATGGTCCAAGTAGGATTACCTGGCTGACTAAGCAGGCGTGCCAGTTCGTTAGCGTAAATCGATTGGTGCGTGAGGCTATCACCGACCAAGAGCAGACGAATCGATCGTGGGGCATCAATGCTGGCCGCCGCCACATGAACGATCAACTTTCCGTTTTGAATCAGGTTTCCCTTCGAGTCGCTGACTGACACGGAAAGTGAATGATCTCCCACATCGCTCGCCTTCGGCGTTACAGTCCAACGACGAGGTTCTGCGGTTCCCAGCTCGCTTTCAATCTTGAAGCGATATTGCTCGGGCCTCTCCGTAAGCACAATATTGTCGTAATAGATGCTCGTCGGAACTCCTACGACAGCATAACAAACAGGCGGAAGTGTTAACTGGAGTGAACTGGCTTCGGCGCCTTTAGCAAAACCAACTGCATTCGAAATGCTTTCAACAAATACGAATAGCCATGACAGTACATGAACGCGACTCACCATAATTGTCCATCTCGACTTGTTAACGAAATATCATCGGGCTAAGATTTTTTCTCAGGCGACCTTCATGAAAGCAACTATACCAGATTCGATCACACTTAGTGACCACCGGGTACGGTGCGTTTTCCTTGACATGGCGTGAACGAAGACTTTACGCAATGCCTTGTAGCTCAGTCGCTTCCCTCTCATCGCCGGTGTGCCACTGTTAACTTCTTTTGGATATTCGAAACGACAACTCAGCGAAAATGACCGGTAACCCAAATGTTACGACCATAATCGCTGTTCCGATCCTTGCTCCCTGGCCTTGCCCCATCATCTCAATCAACAGCGGAATCAAAACGACAATGCAAGGCAAATGGATGATTCCAAGGAGCAGTGGAACTATCCAGAGAATACTACACTGCTTGACAGTGAAGTGATTGCGCATCCAAATCCATCCCAAGTAGGGTAATGCGAGCAGGCCTGCGACGAAGACATACGCAATAATCAGTAAACCAGGACCAAGCTCAGTCCTATTGGTGTCGATTACTTTCCGCTCCCAGATGTGCCCTCCCAGAATTCCAAGCACAGCACCAATCCAGGTGCCCAGCGCAAACAAAACATATTGTGCCCGAAGCCCAACTATAATCATGGTTCGATAAAGTCTAAGCAACTTACCACCTAATAACGCGAAGCCTACACGCATCAAACCCCAGCTATTTCACAATTTACCAAACCTGACAAAACCAGATAACACCACGGCGAATTAACGCCGCACAACCCCGTGCTCCAAGAGGGCAACCTAAGTCAGCCCCGCGGCATCGCCCTGGGCTATAAATCCGCCAAAAGAACACCAAGCCCTGAAAGGGCGTAATCCAACACCACAAATTCCCACGCGACGATTCTCGCCCTTCTGCCTTTACGTCGAAGACGTTAAATACCAGCAACTGAGGCCGCCGAGCGATCAGCGAGGATAAAGGCCGAAGGCGGTAGCGTCGGCAAGACAATCCTGCGTTCGCCCAGCGAGCGCACTCTGGGTTACCAAACACCCAAAACAAAAAAGAACCCTGAAAGGGTTCTACACCTGCATCACGAATATTCGACGATCATAGCACGCCCATGCCAATTGTGATGTTCGCTCCCGCCCCCAACGAGTCAACCTAATCAACTCCTGCCGCAACAAATACTGAGCAATCGATCCGCATCCCCGAGAGATGCCAGCCATTAGCCGCTCGGTTGAGGAGCGAAGCAACGATACCCCCGGAACACGAACGCACAAATCATTCGCACCCCGGCCACAGGTGCCAGCGCCGATCAACTTGCCCCCTCACCCCGGCCCATCCCGCACCTTCGCTCCACTTTCTTCAAAATCCTCCTCATCA
>CAZIGP010000705.1:0-3061 GCA_964538425.1 uncultured Pirellulales bacterium
TTGGGTTCGCCGACGGCGCCGGTTCCTAAGAGGGCATCGACCAGCCAGGTGGCGCCGGCAAGGGCTTGGTCGAACTTTGTGGTATCTAAAGGTGAGCTGAAAACAGAAATTGGCACGGTGGTTTTTTTGAGAATGTGATAATTGGTGGCGGCGTCGCCGGTGAGTTCGTGGGGAGAAGCCAAGAGCAACGTTTTTACGGAGATGCCGCGGAGATCGAGATGACGTGCGATGACGAAGCCATCGCCACCGTTGTTGCCTTTGCCGCAAACGATTGTCACAGGGCCATGCGACTGGCCGGATTGTTCCAAAAGGCGGCACAGTAGATCGGTCGCGCCGCGGCCCGCGTTTTCCATGAGCACCAAGCCCGACATGCCGTAATCGGCGATGGCACGGCGATCAATTTCGCGGACTTGAGAGCGGGTAAGCATGAAGGGTATGAAGAGGGACTAGAGGCTAGGGATTAGTTACCTAATGTTTCTTGTATCTAGCATCCAGGATCTAGCATCTAGTATCCTTATTAAGTAGGACGAAGTTCTAATACCAAGTTGCTATATCATCGCTTATGCCTATTTACGAATACAACTGTGAATCATGCGACAGTCAGGTTGAACTCTTAATTCGTGGCAATGAGACGCCGGTTTGTCCGCAGTGCGGTTCGAAGCGGCTCGATAAGCTGCTGAGCGTGCCCGCGGCGCATACGGCAGGCAGTAAGTCACTGCCGATTTGCGAAGCGCCGCGGCCAAGCGGCGGTTGTGGGTTGCCACAATGTGGCGGCGGGATGTGCGGGGGCGAGGGGTAGATGCTCGATGCTGGATCCTAGATGCTAGATGTTTTGCAGCATCCAGTATGTAGCATCCAGCATCTTTTTATTATTACTACGGGAAGAGGGCGATTACACCGCAGTAGCCGGCGGCACCGACGGCTGCGCCTCGCAAGCTTACTGGGAAGGGATCGAGGATGTAAGGCGCACAGCTTCCAGGGCGATAATAGCCGAGGGTGTAAACGCATTCGCAAGGGGTCTCGATACCCATGTGGTATGGCAGTAAGGCCACATTGCCGAAGAAGTGAGCAAATGACACGAGGTACTCGCAACCCGGTCCGTGCGAATGGCCGTAGCGTTCCAATGCCACTTCCTCGAAATAGATCGGCTTGTGGCACAAAGCAGAGGCTTTCCACGTGTACGTGGTGAGCTTCCAGCAGCGCGGATCGAATAGATCATCGCTTAAAGTGCATTCATACGGCACATCGTCGCCAGGTTGACCAGTGACTTTGATATCAATGCTGAGCTTATTGATCGTATTTGCTTTGAGTTTGTTGTAGGCCGCTTCGCAATCTTCTGCGGAATTGATTGGAGATCGGTCACGAGGAGTTACATTGAAACCATGCAACGGCGAAGGCCGCAAAGGTTGGAATGTATCTGGCGGAAGAGTCGTTTCCGGCATCGGTGTTCGATTAAGTGAATCTGGAGGCGTCTCAGGTCGCTCTGCGGGTGTCGGTGTCGGCGTGATGCTTGGTTCGCGGGTTGTCGGTGGTCGAAATTCCAGCGGAGGTAGTGATTCGCTAGGAGCGGCTTCGGTTGGAGCTGTAGTTGCCGGTGGCTGGTTATTTGGCAATGTTGCCGGTGGCTGATCGGTCTGGGACGGAGGCGGTAAGTCTTGAGACGGTTGGTTAGGGTTGATGTCCAACGGAGCTACAGCCAACGTTGCTTTGCGCTGAAGAGCAGGGCCGTCGTCAAAAACATCTTGTTCGTATTGCACGGTGCGAACCGGATGACTCTCCGGAGAATTTTTCCGCACCGGCTGCCACTGCAATTTCGAATTACTGGTTGTGCTAACGAAGTTGTTTCGTGTGGCAGTCTTTTCAGCGCTTTGAATATTGGGTATCCAACAACAGGTGGCGAAAACGATCGACGCCACGGCGAGAGCATTCGTTTTCCATAGTCGGGAATGCTGCTTAATCGAGTTCATCCTTGTACTCCGCGCTGTAATTAGGTGCTTCCTGCGTAATCGCGATATCATGTGGATGGCTTTCACGCACACTGGCATGCGAGGCCTGAATAAATTGTGCTTCAGTTCGCAGTTGCTCAATGTTTCGCGTTCCGAGGTAACCCATGCCGGCTTTCAATCCTCCGACAAGTTGATAGACGAAGGTGCTGAGGGGTCCTTTGAATGGAACTCTTCCTTCAACTCCTTCGGGAACCAGTTTGCTCGGTCCGCGTTCTCCTCCTTGTCGATATCGTTCGCTCGATCCTTTTACCATGGCGCCCAAGGAACCCATGCCTCGGTACACCTTGAATGTTCTGCCTTGATATAAAATTTGCTGACCGGGGCTTTCGGCCACACCGGCGAGTAATCCGCCGATCATGACCACACTGGCGCCGGCCGCGATGGCTTTCGTAATATCTCCTGAATATCGAATTCCACCGTCAGCGATGATGGGCACGCCGGCATCTGCCGCGGCACTGGCCGCTTGCATAATCGCCGTGATCTGCGGCACACCCACACCGGAAATGACGCGAGTGGTGCAAATCGAACCAGGCCCAATGCCTACTTTCACCGCGTCGGCTCCGGCTTTGATCAAGTCGGCACATCCTTCGCGAGTGGCCACGTTGCCGGCCACGACGTCGATGTCCCATCGCTTCTTGATCGTGCGAACGGTTTCGATGACGTTGGCCGAATGGCCGTGGGCACTATCGACCACCAAAACATCCACCGCTTTGGCGATAAGGCTTTCAGCACGTTCGTAATCGTGAACGCCGACAGCGGCTCCGACACGCAAGCGTCCCAACCGATCTTTACAGGCGGCGGGGAACCGCTTCTGCATGTCGATGTCTTTGATGGTAATAAGGCCCGTCAGTGTGAAATTTTCGTCAACCAGCAAAAGTTTCTCTACCTTATTTGCCATTAAAATCTTCTCAGCTTCCTCAAGCGTTACAGTCCCTTGGGCGGTGACCAGCTTTTCGCGGGTCATAATCTCGGAAATGGGGGTTTCGCTGCTTTCGAGGAAGCGGAGGTCGCGGCGGGTGATATTGCCTTGCAAGCGTTTGTTGGGGCCAACAATG
>CAZIGP010000706.1:0-498 GCA_964538425.1 uncultured Pirellulales bacterium
CGTTTCACGCGCGGCAAGGTGCGTCAAGTCAGGGCCGAACTTGCCACGTGCAGCCGTACCCCGCACAGTGTGGCAGTTGATGCACGACTCTGCCAAAAATGCCGCTTTTCCTTCACGCACGGTGGCATTTTCTACCGCAGGTTTTTCCTCGTTGGCCAACCATTTTTGAAAATCGGTTTCTGAATCGACATAGACTCGCAACAACATATTCGCATGCTGTGTGCCGCAATATTCGGCACACTGGCCGACGTACAATCCCGGCTCTGCGGTGTTGAACCACATGGTGTTTGTCCGCCCAGGGATTAAATCCGTTTTTCCTGCCAGTCGCGGAACCCAAAAGCTGTGGCAAACGTCGGCCGATTTCAGCGTCAAATAAATCGGCCGCAATTGATCGGCGGTGCTGGCCGGCACATGCAACTCATTGGCCGTTACGATATCAATTTTCCGCTTATCATCCTCTTCGATGATGTATTCCCACCACCATTGATGGCCGATGAC
>CAZIGP010000706.1:508-3052 GCA_964538425.1 uncultured Pirellulales bacterium
ACAGTGATATATAATGTCTTCGCGGATTCCGGCTGTCGCTCCTCTTTAACTTGCACTTCAAATTCGGTGCGCACGATCACCAGGGTCAATAAAAAGACAATTAACCCCGGCGCAACCGTCCAGGCAATTTCAATGGGCATACTGCCGTAAACCTGAGGCGGTTCGGCAGGCATCGCATTGGCCCCAGCGTTGGCTTTCAGGGCTCGTTTTCTGCGAAACTTAAGCAGCGAATAGAACAGCACGCCCCAAACGACGGCAAGAATAAACACCGAAGCGGCCGTGACGACGATGAACAGAAACCGAATCGATTCCGCAGACGGCGACGCTGGATTCAGCGTCGAAACGTCCAGCATGGGGCTGGCACCAGCGGCCAACAAAATCAAATCGGGCATCATCGGCCCCTCATTAAGACGACAAGCCTTCGTCGTCGGCTTCCGTGGCAATGCTAATTAAGGTCAAGCGATTTAGCCGTTGATCGTAGACGGCTAACTGCACAATGTATAAAACTAAGCGCTGGCGGTAAAGCGAACCTTTGTGAAGTTACGATATTCACGCATGGTATCAACACGGATGATGATATGGGTAACCATTTAGGTCAACGTGAAATTGCCGTGATCCGCGATCCAGACGCGCTTGCGGCAGAAGCCGCACACCAAATCGTCACCGCTGCCCAAGCCGCGATTGCCGAACGTGGCCGTTTTACGCTCGTTCTTTCCGGTGGCTCGACTCCCGAGCGCACCTACAAGCTGCTTGCTCAACCCGAGTGGAAATCACGCATCGATTGGTCGCGCACTTGGCTTTTTTTCGGCGATGAACGTTGTGTGCCTCATCATGATCCGCGAAGCAATTTTCACTTAGCCAGCGAATCGTTGTTGAAGCCTGGCCAGGTTGCGGCCGACCGTGTCATAGCCGTTCGCACCAATCTTGGCACGCCGGCCCAATGTGCAACGGATTACGAATCACAACTGAAAAAATTCTTCGCTAACAACAGCAACGAACCACCTCAGTTCGATCTAATTTTGCTGGGCCTCGGCGACGACGGCCATACGGCCTCGCTTTTTCCTGGCAAACCGGCGCTGGGCGAATCCAAGGCCTGGGTTACATCGAGCACTCCCGGAGTTTTACCACCCCCCGTGGACCGTGTGACCTTGACATTTCCTGTGTTAAATGCCGCCCGAAAAGCCCTGTTTTTGGTAAGTGGCTCAGGAAAAGCTACGATTGTGCGTGAAGTGCTCGAACAGCCGTGTGACATACAAAAACACCCATCGTGCGCTGTGCAACCCCAAAGCGGACTATTGACGTGGTTGCTGGATGCGACCGCGGCAAGCCAACTCACCCATCAAAAAGCGATTTAGATCTGACGAAGGTACAAACCATACATTCCCATGGCCGATCCTCAAGTCATTCGAGCTCAAGCGCCCGTTACAAAAGTGCAAGCAACAGCCGTCGGTGCTGGCGCTCGCGAACCGCTAATGATGACGCTTTTTGGCGCTACCGGCGATTTATCAGGCCGCAAAATCCTCCCAGCGCTGTTTGCATTGTGGAAAGGAAAATTTCTGCCGGAAAAGATCGCCATTCTCGGCGTGGCCATCGAAAAGCTATCTGACGATCAATTCCGTGACTTGGCCAAAAAAGCAATTAGCGAACACGGCCGATTGAAACCCGACAGTGACAATGAGTGGAAGCAATTTGCTTCGTTGTTGTCCTATCAGTCAGTAGATTTTTCTAACTCCGCCAGTTTCGATGAACTGGGGGAGCGCATCGTCGGCCTGGAAACGAAATATCATTTGCCCGGTAATCGTCTGTTTTACTTGGCGATTGCGCCGTCATTTTTTGCCTCGGTAATCAACCAACTTTCTGCACATGGTTTGATCCATCGCTACTCGCCGGCCCAGCCTTGGTATCGCGTAGTCATCGAGAAACCTTTCGGTCACGACTTAGCAAGTGCCCGCGCGCTCGATAGCGATATCCACCGCTTCATGCAAGAAGAGCAGATCTATCGCATCGATCATTATCTCGGCAAAGAAACAGTGCTTAACCTCATGGCGTTCCGATTTGCGAATGCCATTTTCGAACCGCTCCTCAATTGCCAGTTTGTCGATCACGTCCAGATCACGGTCGCAGAAACGGTTGGCATGGAAGGCCATCGTGGCTCGTACTACGATCATGCCGGCGCCATTCGTGATGTCATGCAGAATCACATGTTGCAACTGTTGGCCTACGCCGCCATGGATGCTCCCGGCGGATTGAAGGCAGCCAATGTTCGTAATGAAAAGCTGCGCGTGCTGCGAAATTTGGTGCCGATCACCAATAGCAATGTCGAAAAATGTGTTGTCCGTGGCCAATACTCTGCCGGCACCGTCGAAGGCGACCGTGTGCCTGCGTATCGCGACGAATTTGGCGTCGCCAAAGATTCTTCCACGGAAAGTTATGTGGCCGCCCGAGTGAATGTCGATCTCTGGCGCTGGGCAGGTGTGCCATTTGTCCTTCGCACAGGCAAGCGTTTACCAAAGCGACTCACCGAAATTGCCATTCGCTTCAAAG
>CAZIGP010000707.1:0-3049 GCA_964538425.1 uncultured Pirellulales bacterium
ATTGTGGATCGCGTAGAAGTTTCGACCAACGAGATGGTTGTCACTCTTAAAGAAAACATCCGCGACTACGCCGACCTCGCAACCATCCTCATTACCAGCGGTCATAAGCTAACATCGTTCAAGGAAGACGAACTCAATTTGGAAGGCGCCTTCATGGCGCTTACCAAAGGGATTACAGCGTGATTAGTCCTCTTATTCGCGTCTCAATCAATACCGCGCCACATCCTTAGTCGTGGCTTCCGGATTCACGGCCTTCAGATATTCTTCTGCTTTCACCGTCATCATTCTGACATCGCTGGCGACGGCCAAAAATTGCATGCCTTGTGCCGCCCGTTGCAGCGCTGCTTCGGGCGACATCGTATGCATGCCTGTGGGCGTACCGGTTTTCTTGCCAATATCGACAATGCGTTGCAATGCCGCTTCGAATTCGGCGTCGGTCGCTTCTGTGCCATCCGCCTTTCGCATGTTGGCTCGTAAATCAACAGGGCCAACAAAAATGGCATCGACCCCTGGCACGCTGTAAATTTTTTCTGCGTTCTGAATGCCAAGCGGGCTTTCAGTTTGCAACACAACCAGAATTTCATCGTTCGCGCGTTTGAAATAATCGGCCGGCGTGGCAGCAAAGTTAAGTGCATGCAAGCTTCCGCCGAGGCTGCGGTTGCCGACGGGCGGATATTTCGTTGCCGCGACAATTTCTTTCGCTTGCTCAACGGTATTCACCATGGGCGCCACAATTCCCCAAGCCCCTGCATCGAGCGCTCGCTTGATGAAAAAATGATTTCCCTCCGGCACCCGCACAAGTGGCACGCAACCCGCTTCTGCAATGGCTCCAAACACCGTGGCTGCCTCGCGCCAATCCAATGGCTGATGCTCCATGTCGAGCGTCAACCAATCGAAGCCGAGCCGAGCCAGTACCCGAGTGGCAAGTAGGTCTCCCAACGACAGCCAAGTACCAAAAGAAGGCTTGCCTTCTCGTAGCTTTTTTTTGACAGGGTTCGTTTTCATACGGGGCAGGGCAGGGGGGTAAGTAGAAAGTTGTCTTTATTTGTAAAGAGCCGTGATACCTATCCACGGCGGTCTGCAATCGCCATCAGACTACCAGACCCTAATACACTCGTCACCTCCTGCAACTTGCGACTTTCGCTAGCGGCCATGCCAAATTTTCCAATTCTAATGCCTTAAAGCCGCTGCACCTGTGGCCTGGTTGTGCCGTAGAATAGTTGAGCCGGGAAAAGCCTCGGTAGGGTAATTTTTCAACTTACAAAAGGAAGTCCGAATCATGGTGGATCGCATGAGTTTACTGCGGCCGTTTCCAGCCGCTTTGATCATTTTGGTGCTTGTCGCTGGTTTTGCCTGGGCCCAAACTCCCGGCGAGAAAGCCGAAGTTTTGCCTGGCCAACCTGTGCCCGCAGCAGAAATCAAAACCGACAAGCAAAAGCTCAGCTATGGCATCGGATTGCAAACCGGCATGCAATTGAAGCGCGGCCTGGGTGAAGAAGTTGATGCACAAGCATTTCTGCGTGGCGTTACCGACGCAATTACTGGTGGAAAACTTGCGGTCAGTGAAGCAGATCTCGAAAAAGTTATGAAAGAATTCCAAGAAAAAATGATGAAACGACAAATGGATACCGTCAAAGCCGATCCAAAATGGCAAGCCGCCGCTACGAAGAACAAAAAAGATGGCGAAGCATTTTTGGCTGCCAATAAATCGAAAGAAGGCGTAAAGACGCTTCCCAGCGGTTTGCAATATAAAGTATTGAAGTCGGGAAGTGGCGCAACGCCAGGATTAGCCGATTCAGTCGTGGCTCACTATCACGGCACTCTGGTCGACGGCACTGTCTTTGACAGCTCGGTCGATCGTGGAGAGCCCGCAACTTTTCCTGTGCGAGGCGTAATTCCAGGTTGGACTGAAGCCTTGCAATTGATGAAGGTTGGCGACAAGTGGCAATTGTTCTTGCCCGCTGAATTAGCTTACGGCGAGCGCAGCCCATCGGAAAAAATTGGACCCAATTCAGCCTTAGTTTTTGAAGTTGAACTTAAAGACGTCAAAAAGCAACCCGGCGCAAAATAAACAAGATCGCGCCGCAAAACGAAACCGCTAATCGACGCTAATTCACGCTAATTCGTTCAGACCAAATCTCAACGATTAGTGTCGATTAGCGATCGTTAGCGGTTTACACATTTTTTGTGTAAACCACTTTATGTTATTCCGCCCGCTGCTCACCACCTGCTGTCTGCTTCTTCTACTGACCACCGCTTACGGCCTACGGCCTACTTCAGCCAACGCTCAACCGAAGTCATCTTTCGACGACCTCCATCGCCAGATGATCGAAAAAGAGATCATCGGCGGCGGCATCAAAAACGATCGCGTCATTCAGGCGATGCGCGATACGCAGCGGCATGAATTCGTCGATGCCCCGCACCGGAAGAATGCCTATTTCGATATGTCGCTGCCGATCGGTTCGCATCAAACGATCAGCGGGCCGTTTGTCGTGGCCTACATGACCGAGCAACTCGATCCGCAATCTGCCGACAAAGTGCTGGAAATTGGCACGGGCAGCGGTTATCAAGCGGCGGTGCTCAGCCCGCTGGTGAAGGATGTGTATTCAATCGAAATCGTCGAAGCCCTCGGGAAAAAGGCCCAAAAAACACTGGAGCGGCTCAAATACAAAAACGTCCATGTGAAAATCGGCGATGGCTTCCAAGGTTGGACCGAGTTCGCGCCCTTCGACAAAATCATCGTCACCTGCTCACCAGAAAAAGTGCCGCAGCCGCTGGTCGATCAACTGCGCGAGGGAGGCAGCATGATCATTCCCGTCGGCGAACGGTTCAATCAAACGCTTTATCGCTTTACAAAGCGCGACGGCAAGCTGGAAAAAGAACCGCTACGACCTACGCTCTTCGTACCAATGACCGGTAAAGCCGAAGATGGCCGCGAAGTACAACCCGATCCACTGCATCCGAAAATCGTCAATGGCAGTTTTGAAGAGCAGATCGGTACCGAAGGCGAACCGACAGCTTGGTATTACTGCCGCCTGCAAGAAGTAAA
>CAZIGP010000708.1:0-3040 GCA_964538425.1 uncultured Pirellulales bacterium
TTGGACATACTCAAGTCACTGATTCTGGCATCGAAATGTTAAAGTCACTTTCAATGCTACGTGGACTAGTTTTAATTAATACCCAGGTCACGGATAAGTGCATACCGTATTTGGCTAACTGCAAAAAGCTAATGTTGTTGGGAATTCTCGATTCAAAAGTTAGTGACGAAGGCATTGCGGCATTGAAGCGCGCGCGGCCAAATATGTCAGTAGGAGGATATGGTGGATCTAAACTTTCGCTTGAAAGTATTGGAAATATCGAAGGCTGGTCTGAAAAGTGAATTAAACCTGTCTCTATCAAAATCAAAAATTAAGTAATACGAATTAAGTAATTAAAGGGACGGAGTAATTAAAGAAGAAATTAAAGGAGACGGTAATCAATTCAGGATGTAAACCCATAGCTTTCGCTCCCCTTGCCGTTCCCAAGCGGTCACTTAAAACACCGAACACCTGTCACGAAGGCCTCCCATTAAAAACACGGACAGATTGGCACAATGCGAGCACTGCTCCCAAGAAACACTGCATGCCTTCGTCAAAACGAAGTATCGTTCTCACGGCGCCTTCGCGTGAGCCTATGGATCTCTTCGTGTCTTGGTGGCTCAGGTGGTGAAAGAACTTCTCCGGAAGCAAACCGGAAGCGATTCGGAAACTAACCGGAAGTAAAACGGAAACTATCCGGAAACTATTCGGAAATAAACCGGAAGCGCTGACACCCAAAAAACCCACTTTCCCTCGAGAATTATCAACTTCCGCGCTTCCGCCACCAAAAAATTAAAAAGCACGCTCACGAGCCTATCCTAAACCCAGGACCCGAGCCTCAAAACGTAAGCCTTTGATACAAATGTACATATTAGTAGGCAAGCGAATCTAGGCCGATATCTGGCGCCACAAAGATGGTGCGCACATAACGTTGATTAAAGTCATCCGTTAAATTTCTTGATTCATTCCGTACTCCCCCGACTCAGCATTTCGCACTTTTCGACTCTTGACGATTAGTGTACATTTGATACAATATTTCATCGCGATTTGGTAACCAAAAAGTATTTAAATTAACGGCTGGAATTAATAAAGATAACCAACAACTTTACGCGTATTCATTTTCAATCAACATACTCAAGAAGCCCGAAACGATCTATGATTTCCTCTGACTTCCGAGATTGCATCATTCAGCGGACAGCAATTCGAGTGGTTCTTGCCGGCAATTCGGCAGGAGCCTATTAACCCTGTACGATCCATACAACAGCCAACCACCTTTTCCTATCAGGAGCCGCTCATGCCTCCAGCCATTAACCCGACCAACTGCTGCGACCAGCCTGTGGAATGCAGTTGCTGTCCAAGTGGAGCGCCATCAATTGTTCAGGTCACAGCATCACTTTCCAGTAATCCGCCTATATCCGATCCATACCCAGAATGCACGATTTGCGCTGATTTTAATGGCACTGTGGATGTTCCGTACAATCTAAACTGCGAATGGTTTCGACTTGAATCTTCAAACTGTATTACGCCATTAGCTGCTCAAATAAGATGGATTTTTCGGTTGACATGCAACGAAGCGACGATTACCGCGCATCTAGATGTCTTATCCCCAAACCCACCAGCGAATGATGCTTCTCAGAAGACATGGCAGAAGGTGTTTACAGTCGAGGAATTTGATTGTCTCGATTTTGAAATTAACTACACCGCAGCCGATATTGTATTCGTTAACAATGATGGTTTGTGCGCAATTGGAAACAATGCATCGGTAAGTAGCTCATGATCTGCAACTTCAAAAAGCAGATGACAAATGGAGTATCGTTGAAGAACCCAACGAGTAGGACCAAGTGTGCTTAGGCTGATTGACGAAACCGGGATGACCAACGGCGCGACGCTGGTGCGGAATGTCGTCTTATACTGCGTTACTCAGCCGATAGCGTTCGATTGGTTCTAATCGGTCATTCACCAGGATCGGTCACTCCGCACGAAGCACACAAAAGCCCACCACCTTTCATAATAAGGAGCCGATCATGCCTCCGTCTATCAACCCATCACAGTGCTGCACAGAAGTCGTTGATTGTGCGGGCTGTAGCAATGCGCCGAGAATTCTTAATGTCTCACTTGGCGCTTTAAATGATACGGGGAGCTGTTTCCACTGTGCAGATATAAGCGAGCAAACATTTCCTGTTCCATTCGATGCCGGCGATGCTAATAGCTGCAGTTGGGCAACTCCAACACCTGTTGCAGTGGTTTGCAATCAGCCGGTTAATATAACAGTTAGCATCGAAAACAATGGAGACGGCACAATGACTGTCACAGTGCGTCTAAACTTATTTTTTGGAATTATTATATGGAGTACGACAACTCCATTTGACTGCAGTTTTTCTGTCAACCCGATCCCTTACAGTCCACCAGACTCAGGGACGCCAATTTGCACAGCAAGCGGAAATGTAGCCATTGCACCAGGGTAGATTGACTAATTGAACTGTAACTTCAAAAAGACGGCCGCCGGAACATCGCCGAAGTTCCTCTAAAATCACCTCTGAAACGTTAGGCAAGCTTTGGAAGAGGAGCGATCGACGAATGAAAACAACAAATTAACTAGGTGATTCCATTAGGAGTATTTCACTTCCATTTAGGAGTTTTGCTGATGTCTTCGCTTTCGATCAACCCGACCAATTGCTGTGGAATTTATGACCCGTGCGAGATTTGCCCCGATGCCGGCCTGATTGACGTCGCTGGGGCGGCGAATGATTTGGACTGTACTAACTGCGATCAAATCAATCGATCCTACGAAGCCCAAAAAAATAACGAGATTCTTCCTTGCGGGGGCTATGGGAATCAATCCAATTCCGTTTGTCCGCCCCGCGCCGGCGGCAACTTGAAGGCCACTTGGATCATTGAATGCGATAAAGACTCGGGTAGCGATAAACCGCATGCGCTGGATGTCATCCTAACGCAAAGTTGGCCTGCCTATTTGAACGAGAACGGGTTCTATCATTACTGGTTTGCCGATGGAGATTCCTTGCAAAATGTGGAATTAGAACAGGGATCGAGCGACGGAATT
>CAZIGP010000709.1:0-3031 GCA_964538425.1 uncultured Pirellulales bacterium
ATTTCACGCTTAATCTTGATAATAATTTCGAGGTAGGAGGAATTACCGGTTGTGGTTCTTGGAATGGCTCGCCACCGGGATGTGATGGGGATATTTTCCAGCCGGTCAGTGGGCAGGTACTCGAGGCCCTACGTGATGCAGTCCAAGGATCAATTCCGTGTGAAGACGAAGGTGGCCTTTTGCCCCGACAGTTGCCGGGCGGACAACATGGATTTTATTGCAGAGCAAATTTTGATGCTCAGGGAGTTTTGACATCTATCAGCTATGGCCATTGCAACTGGAGTAATAATTCTGACCGGTACGATGTTACCTTCAAGGCAACATTTGTTTCGCAATACTGCACTGAGCTTGTTCAGGTGGTGACCGCTGCCGGCGAGAATAAATCATGGTTCAGTCGTATTCAAGATACAAGCCAATATTCTGAACCGCTTTGCCAATCTTTCGAGAGCATTCCTGACTTTGTTCGTTGGAATGATGAAGATAGTACCAATAACCCAACCTTGCCGCTCTGCACCTACCGGACAGATGTTGCGCCGTTTGGTTCTGTTGCGCATCCAGAGCCAGCTACCGATCCAAGCTTGTGGGACTCTTACAACGCCCCAGGCAAACAGCCAGTCTTCTGGGATATTCCAGATGCGCGTTTCCGCGCGCCTGGGCAGGTTCGCGTCGGCCAGTTCCACCCTGATACCACCGTCCCTGGCCCGAACGGCATCGTAGAGACATTTAGCAGTATTGAACGTCTTTTCGCGAAGAGCTACGCGGTCTGGCGTTGGGACCCGGTTTTGACGACTGAGACTTTGCCATCAAATGGTATTTTTGGCGGCAATTACCAGTATGTCCCTCGGGACGCCGCTACAACCGAATATTGGGAACCCTCCACAGAATTGTGCGATCCGGAAAACAGCAATGAACGGCCGGCCTATGTGGAAGGCTCAGCCGCAGATATCTGCGCCGTGGCGCCTCGAGTTTCGAATATTCAGGTCAACGGGAGACTAACGGGCTCGGTGCCACTCCTCAACCGGTACGGCGCTGGGCAGGTGACCATGGCGTTCAATACGGTTATCGACAAAGAACAATTGCCCATGACCGGCTATCGGATCGACTGGAGCGATTCAAATATCTCGGCTGCGTCGGGCACACTCTTGCGCGACCGGTCTAATCCGGAGAGCACCTACACGTTCGCTCACGCCTACGATTACTTTGAACTCCTGGCCCGCAACGTCGCCGATGACAACATTTATTGTTCGGGCGAGGGGACAGGCGACCGGCCAACCTGGGCGCTCCTAGAAAATGTAGGCATTGGCGCAAACCAGTGCGCGGTTAAACCCCGGATCCAGATTTTTGATAACTGGGGCTGGTGCAATGCGGACTTGGCGATTTCACCGCAACGGCCACGAACAGTAAATGAATGGGGTTTCCGCGTGGGCGGCACGCCTGGCTGTACGGCAGATAATGCTGCGGCCTGGTCGTACTTCCCGGGTCATGTGGTGGTAGGGATTCAGTAGAAACGAATATGCATTTGCAACCATTCGCTAAAAAAAATTTTACAGGAAAGTCATTACTTGGACACATTTCCTTGAGTATTTTTGTGGGCATAGTATTTAGCTTCCTACCCATTGATTTGGGATTGTCTGAGAGCAGTATGGGTTTTCAGATCGATGTTGCCCAGGCACAGGGCCCTACCGGCGCTGATTATAGTTATGCAATCAAGAGAGCCCAGGAAGAGGGTGATGATCCAACCATGACCGATGCCCTATTCGCCGCCGTGCTTTGGCTTTTCTCCGTAATTCTCTACGGTATCTTGTGGTTAGAGGGGAAGGTTTTGGTCCTACTCACTTGGGCGCTCATTTGGCTCGCTACTTATAACGGTTTTGTTTCCGCTCCAGCCGTCACAACTGGCTGGACAATCGTTCGCGATGTCTCAAATATTGGCTTTGTCGTCGTACTTTTGGCAATCGCGATCGCGACGATAGTTGGCTACGAAGCATATAACATTAAAAAGCTACTGCCAAAACTTTTGCTCATGGCAGTGCTAGTAAATTTTAGTTTAACGATTTGCGGCTTGTTCATTGATTTTTCTCAAATTATTTTACTAACATTCGCCAGCGCTTTTGCCGGCGCTACTGGCGGGGGATCAATAATGGACGCGCTTGGAATCAATAAAATCTTAAAGGCCAGTGCTCCTGGCGGTAGTTTTATCGGATCATCGTTTCAAACTTTCCAAGATGCTGCATCAAAATCAGCCATTAGTGCTCTCTCCATTGCAGGCTCCGTGCTGTTGGCAACGATTCTTCTTTCAATAACGATAGTTGTGGTCGGCGTGGCGTTGGTAGTGTTTGTCTATCGGCTTATAATGCTTTGGTTTCTTGTTGTCCTTTCGCCGCTTGCGTTCATGCTCTCGGCCTTCCCGCAGGGCATGAAGTACTCTCAGCGTTGGTGGCAAGAATTTGGCAAGTATTTGGTTGTAGGGCCGGTATTGGCGTTCTTTCTGTGGTTAACATTTG
Organism: uncultured Pirellulales bacterium; assembly: GCA_964538425.1. Taxonomy (GTDB): domain Bacteria; phylum Planctomycetota; class Planctomycetia; order Pirellulales; family JADZDJ01; genus JADZDJ01. The sequence goes on from CAZIGP010000709.1 coordinate 2,505, forward strand.
CCACCGTGAGTGCGACTAACGACAATATCGTGAATCCCGCAAAAAACCCTGGTATTCCTAGCGAAGCATTATTATCGTCCAATGAGGGTGATGTCGGCCATGCATTGATTACAGAAGTTGGCTCACCCCAAACCATGATTAGTTTTATCATTGCGATTTTGATGTTGATCGCAGCCTTGACCATTACTCAAGAGTTGGGCGTTGAAGGTGGAAATTTGGCAGGAAAGGCCGCGGCCTGGGCGCGTTCGACGGGTGGCGGCGCCTTGCCGGTAGGCGCCTGGGCGGCTAGGAAAATTAAAGCTGGCCGCATACCATTTGGGATTGGTAAGTATACGAAAGGTCTTGACCTTAACCCTTTCAGTATTTATCGGATTCAGCGCGAAGCCTTTGCTGAACGAAGACATAAGGAAGAAGCTGAAGGCATTGCGGCTTCAGGTGCAGGTATGGAGCGCGGCGGCGTTTCTGGTTTATTTAAGGGCCTAGGACCTTCTGATTTTGCGGAATCTTATTTAACAGGTTTTCTTGGG
>CAZIGP010000710.1:0-3029 GCA_964538425.1 uncultured Pirellulales bacterium
AGAGGACGAAGAGCCCGTGGCCCCGGAAGCACCCAAGCCAGTGGCCACTCCGGCACGGCTGGTTTGAATCGTATTTGCATCAGTCGGCGTTGCCCGGCCTATCGCGCCTAATTGAAACGGAATTTCGCCGGCCTTCGCAGTGGCAACTAAGCGATCGACGACTCGTGGATTCATATTCGGACCACGATAAATCACGGGCCCAAGGCCGAGGCATTTATCCCCTTCTTGCTTTTTATCAATCGTCGGGCAATCGGTCGCATGCGTGACATCCACCGCAATGCCCACTTGAGGGTTGATTCCGTAGGCGCTCGTTTGTGCTCCTCGCAAGCCGATTTCCTCTTGCACGGTAGAAACCGCATAGAGCGCACAATTTAATTTCTTTTGACTTGCTCGCCGCAATGCTTCAATGCATACCCACAGGCCGCATTTATCGTCCATTGCCGGTGAGTTGGCAAAATTATTGCGCATCGGCTGATAACCGAGTTGCAATGTAACCGGATCGCCGATTCGAACTGCGCTCTCTGCCTCGGCCTTATCTTTCGCGCCAATATCAAGCCACATATCCTTGAGTTTGACCACTTGCTTGCGTTCATCGTCGGTAAGCAAATGAATTGGCTTGCGCGAAATGACTCCTGGCACGGGACCATCTGCGGTCCACACGGTCATGCGCTGGCCAACCAACTGCTGTGGGTCCCAGCCACCGATTGTTTGCAGGTAGATATACCCTTCCGCATCGATATGCTGCACAAGCAGGCCAATCTGATCGCAATGCCCGGCAAACATCACCCTTAATGGCGCGTCGACATTTTTTACTGCAATGACGTTGCCATGCAAATCAGTGCTTACCTTGTCCGCAAAGTCTGCGACATAACTGCGAACCACGTCCTGAATCGGCCGCTCATAACCTGAAGGACTAGGTGTTTCGAGAAGTTTTTTCAGAAAATCGTGAGCGGCAGAATCCATAAGCGTGATAACCTAAAATTAAGTTCCTTGAGCAAAAGTGGGCCGCATTCTAGCATGGTACATTCTATCTTTGCTATACAGCACATTAGACCGAATATCATTGCAGACAGATTGAGTCGTTATGGATCAAACTAAAGTTGCAATCGTAGGCATGGGCACCGTGGGCACCGGCGTGGCCAAATTGCTGTTAGAACATGGTGACCGCGCAGCACGTCATGCAGGCAGGCGGCTCGTGCTCGAATCCGTTGTTGTTCGTGACGAGCATAAGGCAAGAGGTATTAAGCTGCCGCATGGAGTGCTTTCGACCGATTTGAGTCGCATCACGCGAAATCCAGAAATCAAAGTCGTTGCGCATCTCGTGGGTGGATTGGAATCGGCGCGCGAAATCATGCTCGAATTGCTTGCCAGCGGTAAAGATGTTGTCACGGCCAACAAAGCATTGCTGGCAGAACATGGTGCGGAGCTTTTTGATCGCGCCCGCGCACTCGATTTGTGTATTGCTTTTGAAGCTGCCGTGGCTGGCGGCATTCCCATTATCGCGAACATCAGCCAATGCTTGTCGGCAAATCAAATTCAATCGCTGCGCGGCATTCTGAATGGCACGAGCAATTTCATCCTCACGCAGATGGAGGAAAAGGGCGTCGACTATCATGCCGCATTAAAAGAAGCCCAGCGATTAGGCTATGCGGAGGAAGATCCGACGCTGGATGTTGACGGAAGCGATGCCACGCAAAAACTTGCGATTCTTGCCCACTTAGCCTTTGGAGCGCGTATCAATTGGCGAGACATTCCCCGCCGTGGCATTGACGGCCTCGACGCGGCCGATTTGCGCTATGCCAAGGAGCTTGGCTATCGAATTAAATTGATCGCTGTCGCCCAACTAGAGGACAGTGGAGTTCATCTCGACGTTTCTCCAAAACTAGTGCAAATCGGCAAACCCTTGGCCGAAGTGCGAGGGGCTTACAATGCTGTTCGTGTGATTGGCGACGCGGTCGGCCCTTTGATGTTTCATGGCCAAGGCGCCGGTCAAATGCCAACGGCTTCTGCAGTTGTCGCCGACATGATCGACATGGTTGCCGGGCGCGCGCAAACCACCTTTAGAAACTTAGAGCTTTGGTCAGATCAAGGCTCGAATGTGAGACCGCTGGATTACAACAAATCGGCCTGCAAAAACTACCTGCGATTTACCGTTGGAGATAAGCCGGGCGTGCTGGCTGAAATTGCCGGCATTTTAGGGAAGCACGAAATTTCCATTGCCGCCGTTATTCAGCATGATGCCGAGCGAAGCGAAGCGGGCTTTGTGCCGCTGGTGATCATGACCCACACCGCGGTGGAGGGAAACATCCAGGCAGCAATTTCTGTAATCGATAAGTTACCGAATGTGCGGCCGATGAGTGTGCGAATGCGAGTGCACGAATAGATTTAAATCAAGCCACACAAAACAAGCAAGAATTCTGAGCCCAAACTTAGAGCACGAAATCTCCTCGGCTTCCACCATGCTTGGCGCGTTGACTACGAAGTTGATTCATCATGAGACGCAAGGCTGAAGCATATTCGCGAACCGACGTGGTGTAATCTTGTTTCTCAGTCGCCTCTTTGCCGCGAGTGATACAGGCTGTGTATTCATGCCACGCAATCGACCATTGCTCTTCCACGGCTGCATCGCGTAATTGTTCCACGATTGAAAACAATTCCTTTACCAATTTTTCGTTCGGCTCGCAATCGATCGTAGCGTGCGGGCCACGGCCCAAGCGCGCATTTGGAGAAAGATATTGCGGCGAACTTTCGGAAGACGAGAGCCGTTGCATCCAGCCAATTAACCCTAATAGCACGGCAACCACAAGCGCCGCAAGCGCCAGAATTTGAATCTGAGCAATGCCTAACCCCATGGCGACGATAAGGCACACTATCGCGGCGATCCAAAGCTTTACACTCAGGTTACGGGCGGCAGCATTATCCTCAGGATGTTTTTCAATCTCTTGATTAAGAATCAGCGGCTCGATCTGATGTCCACCGGCAGGTGTTAAGGCTGCGCCTTTAACTCGAACAACGATCACCGTCACGCT